>JAQYVU010000120.1 GCA_030145385.1 Desulfococcaceae bacterium | reverse complement strand
ACAGTCAGGGCAGACCGAAGCAACGGCATCCATCCGAATGCCGATTTTATTCCGACGCATCTATTCGTTGAGTAACTTTTTTCTTCGATACCGGAATGTGTGATGATTTATATTGAGGAGCTTTGCGGCTTTGCTTTCGTTGCCTTTGGCGATTCTGTATGCTTCATCGATATAAAATTTTTCAAAGGCCCGCTGCGCCTGCTGAAGGTCGATGCCTTCCGGCGGTATTGGTGCAAATGATTCATTCCCGGTTTTCGAAAGGCATTCCGACCCCCGGGGATCTTGCATGCCCAGATCCCCGGGTAACAGCTCCGGTCCTTTGCCGATCAGCACTCCTCGTTCGATGAGATTTTTTAATTCCCGGATGTTTCCTGTCCAGTGATGATTCATCAGTATTGTTTCAGCCTGCTCGGAAATGCCTGAGAAATCAGCACCAAATTTTCTTGAAAATCCGTCCAGGTAATGATGGGCAAGGAGCATAATATCATTTTGGCGTTCGCTGAGTGACGGGACTTCGATTTTAATGACACCGATCCGGAAATACAGGTCGTTGCGGAAATCACCGTCTTCAATCATTTTTTTCAGGTCCTTGTTGGTTGCCGATACAATACGGGTTTTGATCTGCAGTTTTCGGTTGCCGCCGACCCGGTAGAACTCGCCGTTTTCCAGAAACCGCAGCAGCTTGGCCTGGGCGGCAGGACTCAAATCCCCTATCTCATCTAAAAAAAAGGTGCCGTTGGCCGCATCTTCGATCAATCCTTTTTTTCCCGATGGATTTGCCCCGGAAAACGCTCCTCTCTCGTACCCGAAAATTTCACTTTCAATCAGATCATCGGGGATGGCCGCGCAGTTGACGGCCACAAAATTACCTTTGAAATTCGGGCTTCGGTAATGGATGGCACTGGCAATCAGTTCCTTGCCCGTGCCGGTTTCGCCTAATATCAGAATCGGCGTGTCCGGACTTTTGGCCACCTTTTTTAGAAAATCCATCATATCCTGGATCGTGTCGCTTTCCCCGATAAAGCAGGGAAGATTTTCCGCTATGTATTTGTCCTGGAGAATCCGGACTTCCTTTCTGAGCCGGATGGTTTCCAAAGCGTTTTTGATGGTGATTTCCAGGCTGTCCATCTGGATCGGCTTGACAATATAATCATAGGCACCCAGCTTCATGGCCGAAATAACCGTTTTTACGTCTTCATACGCGGTGATCATGATGACCAGAATATCCGGATTCACCTGCTTGATCTTTTCCAAAGCTGAGATGCCGCTCATATCCGGCAGGCCGATGTCTAATAATACCAGGTCCGGTGTTTTTATTTGGATGGCATCAATTGCCGATTGGGCATTTGCAAAGGACGTCACCAGGTAATCTGTTTCCAGCGCCATGGTAAGGCCTTGTCTGATGACTTCTTCATCATCAATGATCATTATGGAATATGAAATCAATTTTTATCTGTCTCCTGCTTTATTTGTCTCCGGTTTGATTTGTTTTCGGGCTGGCGGGCAGTTGAATGAGAAATTCCGCACCACCAAGATTGCCGGCGGTTACCTCGATGGAGCCGCCTTGATCCGTGATAATTCTGCTGCAAATACTGAGCCCGATTCCGGAGCTGTTGCTTTTGGTGGTATAAAACGGATCAAAAATCTGATTGCGCAGCTTTTGTCCGATGCCGGGCCCGGAATCGGAAACACTGATGCAGACGGAATCGTTTTTCGAAAAAGAAGAAATGACGATTTTTTTGGCATGATCCATATCCCGCATGGCTTCCGCAGCATTGGTGACCAGGTTGAGAATCACCTGTTCAATCATTTGCGGATCAACGCTGCATTTCGGCAGATCCGGAGAAAGATTTGTCGTCATCCGGATGCCGCTTTTTCGCAACGTCACGGATGAAAGGTTAAACGCCTCGGTCACCGGCTGGTTGATGTCCGTTAACACAAAATTGGGTTCGCTGGGTCGGGAAAAATCCATGACCCGTTTGATCACCGATTCAATTTTGTTTGAGGCGGACTGGAGCTGGGATAAAATTTTGCTTATTTTGTCTTTATCCGCATGATTGCTATGGTTGTGTAACATCTTTTTCAATGTTGTCAGGTAGATGTTGATTCCGGACAGCGGATTCCTGATTTCATGGGCAATGCCGGCGGCCACCCGGCCCAGGGAGGCAAGTTTTTCCTGGGCTTTGAGCATGTCTTCCAGTTTTTTGGCCTGTGTGAAATCCAGCATGTAGGTCAGGATGGAATTTTTGCTTTGGTATTCGATCATGTTGGCCATGCAATGGACCCATTTCATCTCCAGCCGGTTGTTTGCCTCATCGACCGGATAGAATCGGAAGCTCATGGCGGTTTCCTGTTTTTCACCTGAGATGAGTTGACGATAATGATTTTTTAATATTTGCACATCATCAGAATGAAGATTTTCACCGGAGATATATAACGATGTCTCATTTAAAGCACCGGTTAATGTTTTGCTTGCCGGATTTCGGTAGACGATTTTGTCATCCTGCATAATACTGATTGCCGTGGGCGAATTTTCAGTCAGATTGCGGAATCGCTGCTCGCTTTTAAGCAGCTTTTCCTCGGCCAGTTTGCGTTCCATGACTTTTCCCAGCCGTTTTGTGATGGCATCGACCAGTTCTTTTTCTTCCGTGCGAAACGGCCCGTCAGCCTTTGCCGGTTTTTCTTCCAGATAGCCGACAACCAACCGCCCGTAAGGTTCCCCATATACGGTGACGTTACTGGTCAGTTGCCAGGGCGTTTTTTTAAAATTCCGGCTGACCACTTCTTTATCCCCCAGGGTCAGCTGAACGCAGGTGATGTCCGGATACTGCCAGGAACGGAGGATAATATCCACAATCCCCTGGTGGATTTCTTTTAATGAAACGCCGAACTGATCAAACAGTTTTGAGATTCCGAGCAGACAACTCAATTCCCGGGACCGGATTTCAGCGTCCGCCACTTTCTCTTTCAGTATTTCCTGAGTTTTTCTCAGCTCGGTGATGTCGTTAAATATCTGTATTTTAGAGACGCTGCCATCGGGGTTCTTAAACGGCATGTCAAACAGATCGTAATACCGGTCGTTTCTTTGCGAATACCGGTCCCATTGGACGGATTTTCCGGAAAACACGATATCGTTTTTGCACCAGGGACATGTCTCTGACCGGTCATAAAGGTAACTGTAACATTTGCGTCCGTTGATGGTGCCGAACTCATTTTTTATCACCGGGTTGACATATTGAATATTGCAGCCCTGATCAATGATGTATACGCCGTAAGGGATTGACTCCAAAAGACTTAACAGCCGGTCATGCTCGACCTGCTTTAAATATTCCAGTTCTTTGATCCGTTCTTCCAGTTCTTCGTAGGTGGGTTTGGATGTCATGCTGTAATGCCTGTGTTGTTTGATTTTTTATTATAATATCGAATTATTATAATGATAATTACAAAGCTTTTAATTTGTATCACTATATCAAGTTGTTGGTCAATATTCCCGGAAGGAATTTTTATATTTTGACAAACACCCTGATTTGAAAATTCGAATTTTTTCTAAAAAATATCATCAGGTGACAAGTATGCTTATCTTAATTTTTAATTTAACTTACTGTAATTATGGATTTTTATTATAAAATAAATTCATGGCACGTTATCTGCAACACTGTTGATCTCTTGATTGGGTGCCATATTGAAAACGATAATTTTTGCCGACGAACAAAGTGAAATCTGATTCAGGTTAAAATGTTCCGCATATAAGAAAGGCCGGGAAATGAAAATTAAATATGTGATTGTGACCATAATGATAATGGCGGTTTCACCGGGGAGTCCAATGGGTTGGGCGGAAAGCCTGGAAGACGCCTGGAAAATATCGTTGTCCGCTGATTATCGATTGCAGGCAGCGCAAATGCAGACCGAATCGGCAAAGCAGCAGGTTGCCGCGGCAAAGGCCCAGCGTCTGCCGGATTTAAGTTTTGGGGGAGGATACACGGTGATGGACAATGCACCGGTGGCAGTGGTCGATTTTTCCATACCCGGACTGACACTGGATGGATTGCCCCTGGCCGAAGATAACAATTTTGCTTATCAGGCAACTGCCCGGCTGCCCCTTTTTACCAGCGGGCGAATCAGTCGGGCCATTGATGCCGCGGGCGCCGGTCTTATGGCTGCACGGGCCGATGAAACAAGAACCGTTGAAAATCTCAAACTGGATGTGGCTGAGGCGTATGTCCGGGTATTGCGGGCCCGCCGGTCAAATGAAGTGGCTGCGGACAATGTAACAAGCCTTTCGTCCCATGCTTCAAACATTCAAAACCTTTTTGACAAGGGCCTGGTTGCCAGAAATGATCTGCTGGCCGCCCAGGTTGCCCTGGCGGATGCCCGGCAAAATGAACTGAAAGCGAACAACTTCAGTGAGATTGCACAATCAGCATACAATCGCCTGCTGGGCCGCCCCATGGGCACACCCGTTGAGGTGAATGACCTGACTGCGATCTCTGAATGCGAAGATGATATTCAAACATTGACCGGAAAAGCACTGGAGAACCGCCAGGAACTGGAAATGCTGAACCAGAAATCGCTGGTTTTACAAAACCAGGCTGCTATGATCCGTGCGGCCGCGCTTCCGCAGATTGCCATTCAAGGCGGTTATGGCTATCAGGAGAATCAATACCAGGTGCATGAGGGGATATGGTCCGCCATGATCGGGGTGGAGTGGCATATTTTTGACAAGGGCATCAGTCGTCATCGATCAGCAAGTCTTTTGAATCAGTCCACGGCCCAATTAAATCTGCGAGATGACCTGTCATCAAAAATCCGGCTGGCCGTCCGGCAGATCTGGTTTGACATCAATGAAACAAAACAGCGGATTGCCGTGACAAAAACAGCGGTGAGCCGTTCGGAAGAAAATCTTAACGTATCAAAAGATCGATACCGTAAAGGCCTGGGCATTAATACGGAAGTCCTGGATGCCGAGACGTTGCGAACGAAAAGTTATACGAATTACAATAATGCGGTTTATGACAATATCCTGGCGACGTTGAGAATGCGCCATGCTGTTGGAGACCTGTAATGAGAAACCTATAACCGGAAAGTGAAGTCCTGTTTATGAAGTAACGGTTTTGTGTGTTTTCAATCGTCAAAAGGAGCAAATTCAATGAAAAAACCTGTAAAACAATTTATCCGGATAGCGGTGATTCTGCTGGCAGTGTCAGCCGGCTATTTGTCCTATGAGAATTGGGTAAAAAAAGAACCCCTGCCCGAGGGATTGATTCAGGCCAATGGCCGGATTGAGGGCGATCATGTGACGGTAGCCGGTAAATTTGCCGGAAAAATCAAACAGCTGACAGTCAAAGAAGGAGACAGTGTCACTGCCGGTCAGGTGATGGCATACCTGGATGACCCGCAGGTGAAAGCCCGGGTCGAGCAGGCCCGGCAGGCGGTTTTATCGCTTGAGTCTCAAATACGGTCAGCCCGTAAAAATCTTGAAATATTAAAAAAAGAGGTGCCGCTTTCCATCGAAATCGCCGAAGCCAATGTGGTTCATTCCCGGGCGGTGATTGACAAGGCAACGGCCAAAAAGACCCAGGATCAGCGGGATGCCACACGATTCCGAGAACTTTATGAAGCCGGTACCGTGGACAAACATCAAAGTGAAATGGCGGATCTCGCGTCAACCGTATCTGGCAAAGAACTGGTCTCGTCTCAAACAGCGCTTGTCATGGCGGAAAAACAGCTGGCAAATGCCCGGCTGGGATGGGACCGGATCAAGGCTGCCGGGGATGGCCTGGACGTTTTGATCGCCCGGCGCAGGCAGGCGGAAGCCGTGCTGTCTGAATCCCAGAGTGTTTTGGATGATTTTAAAATCACAGCTCCTTCATCCGGAATAATTACCACCCGGCTGGCGGATGCCGGTGAAGTGGTCGCCGCCGGATCCCCTTTGTTTGATATCGTGGATCTGGACCGGTTATACTTAAAGGTGTATGTGCCGGAGATATTTATCGGCAAATTGCGCTTCGGCCTGCCGGCCCGGATTTATATTGACGCGTACCCGGGCCGTTATTTTGATGCAAAGGTGAAGTATATTGCGTCAAATGCCCAGTTTACTCCCAAGGAGGTTCAGACACCGGACGAACGGGTGAAACTGGTGTATGCGGTCAAGCTGTATTTGAAAAATAATCCGGATCACAGTTTAAGCCCGGGCCTGCCGGCGGATGCGATTATTCAATGGAAGGAGGGGGCCTCATGGGCTGCGCCGCAGTGGTAAAAGAATCCGGCCGTTCACCGAAAGCGGCTGTTTCTGTTGCACGGATCAGCGGATTTGTCAAAAAATACCGTCAAAATGTGGCGGTGCGCAATCTTGATCTCGAGATCCATGCCGGTGAAATATACGGCCTGATCGGGCCGGACGGTGCGGGCAAAAGCAGCCTGATCAAAGCCATGGCCGGTGTGCTGTCCTTTGATCAAGGCACGGTGAACCTGTTCGGCACAAATATTGATTCCGAGAAATCCGCGGAAATTGTCAAGCCCCGGATTGGTTTTATGCCCCAGGGCCTTGGCCTGAATTTGTATCCCAATCTGAGCGTGGAAGAAAATATTAATTTTTTTGCCAGCCTGCGCCTGGTTCCTGCAGACGAGCTGGCCCGTCGAAAACAAAAGCTGCTTTCCGTCACCCGGCTGGATCGGTTTAAAGACCGGCCCATGAAGAATCTTTCCGGCGGCATGAAGCAGAAACTCGGGCTGGTGTGTACGCTGATTCACGAGCCGGAGCTGATCATTTTAGATGAACCCACCACCGGTGTGGATCCGGTATCCCGGCGGGATTTTTGGTCCATTCTGACGGACCTGCTCCGCGAACAGGGTATCACGGCATTGATTTCAACGGCTTATATGGACGAGGCCACCCGCTTTCACCGGATGTCGCTGATGTTTGAAGGCGAAGTGATGGCCAAAGGCGAGCCGGACGATATTTTAAATCTGGTTCCCGGTACGGTGGTGAGTCTTCATGCCGACCCCCAGGCCCGGGCAGTGTCCAGGCTGAAAGAACAATTTCTTCAGGTGGAAAGTTTAGGATCCACGCTGCGGGTGTTTGTGGAAAATAAATTACCGAATGCTGCCGTTCAGGCGGTGGTCGCCGCCCTTGACGGAATCGGGATAAAAGACATTCAGCCGGCCGCGCCCGAGCTTGAAGATGTATTTGTGGCGCTTTTGCACCAGCGGCATCTGACTGATGATGCGCCGGATTGTCCGCAGGATTCTTTATCCGGCCCCGCCGCATTGCAACCGGTAACATTAAAACCGGAAAGTCTAAACCCGGACGCTTTAGAAAGTGACATCGCCATCAAAGCCGAGGCACTGACCAAAAATTTTGGGGATTTTTGTGCGGTCGATAAAATCAGTTTTTGCGTCCGGCAGGGGGAAATCTTCGGGCTTCTGGGCGCCAACGGCGCGGGCAAAACCACGGCCATTAAGATACTCAACGGCATTTTAACTCCCACGTCCGGTTACGGCCAGGTGGCGGGTGTGGATATGCGGTGTGCCGGAAAGGATATTAAAAATCGCATCGGGTACATGTCCCAGTTGTTTTCCCTTTACCAGGACCTGACGGTGGTTGAAAATATTCGGCTTTATTCCGGTATTTACGGGCTCAGCCGTCGGGAAACCAGAGAGCGTATCGCGTGGGTCATTCATATGGCCGGACTTTCCGGTTATGAAAAAAAACTTGCCGGACGGCTTCCCATGGGCGTGGGCCAGCGCCTGGCCCTTGGATGCGCCCTGGTGCATCGCCCGAGGATACTTTTTTTAGATGAACCCACCTCCGGTGTGGATCCGGTGGGTCGCCGCCGGTTCTGGGATATTTTGTTCAAACTTTCACGGGAAGACGGTGTGACAATTATGCTGACAACGCACTACATGAGTGAATCCGAACATTGCGACCGTCTGGCCCTGATGTACGCGGGACGCATTGTTGCCGATGCGTCGCCGCTGGAGATGAAAGAAGCGCTTAAAAATGATGCGGGACATCTTCTCAGCGTGTTAACCGGTCAGCCGCTGGTTGCCTTAAAACAACTGGAAAAATCCGGTTTTGACGGTGTGGCGCTGTTCAGCAAGCGCATTCATCTGCTGTCCAAAGATCCCGGGGCAGCGGAAAAAACGATTCGATCGGTTCTGGGACGGGGGCGGATCGACGTAGTGGATATAGCGGAACGCCCCCTTTCCATGGAAGATGTGTTTGTTTACCGGGTGCTGGAACTGGAAAAAGGGGAAAAAGGGCTGGAGGCATGAATATGAAACGGATGATGAACATGAATCGCTTCATTAATATTAGACGCATCTGGGCGGTCGCATCCAAGGAATGGCTTGAAATCGTTCGTGACCGGCTGTTTTTTGCCCTGTCTTTTATCGTGCCGGTGGTGCTGATGCTGCTTTTCGGGTTTGGTCTTTCCTTTGATGTTGAAAATCTTCCTTTTGCCATTATCGATCGGGACAACAGCGCCCTGAGCCGTGACTACGCTTTCCAGTACATTAATTCACGGTATTTCGATTTCAAGGGCTATGCGTTTGACCAGCGGGACCTGGACCCGTTACTGACGGACAATAAGCTCCGCATGTTTATTGTTATTCCCGAACATTTCCAGAAACAGCTGTTAAACGGCCGGCCGGTGACGGTGCAGACCCATATTGACGGGACCTATCCGTTTCGCGCCAATACCGCCAAAGGATATGTCAGCGCCATCAATCATTCATTCAGCATGTCGCTGATGACCGGCCATTTTTCAAAACGCTACGGCCTTCGTCCGGACAATGTCCAAACCATACTTCAACCGGTGAAACTCGGCGTCCGGTATCTTTACAATCAGAGTTTAAACAGTATCTGGTCGGTGGCCCCGAAGCTGATCATGGCCATCCTGCTCATTTCTCCGCCGTTTCTGACCGCCCTGGGGGTGGTCCGTGAAAAGGAAAGCGGGTCGATCTATAATATTTATGCATCCACCGTCAGCCGCCTTGAATTTTTAATCGGGAAATTGTCGCCGTATGTTTTGATTTCTTCCATTAATGCGGTGCTGCTGTTTGTGTTTGCCAGATTTTTATACGGCGCCCCGTTTAAGGGAGATTTGCTGTTTTTTGCACTGGCAACGGTTCTTTATGTGATTTGCACCACGGGCATCGGACTGGTGGTTTCCGTATTCGCGAAAACCCAGGTGGCGGCCATGATCGTATCGGCCATCGTGACGGTCGTTCCGGCAGCCTTGTACTCCGGCGTTATTATCCCGATTCCTTCGTTGAGTGAATACGCCCAGGTCGCGGCCCATCTGCTGCCGGCAATGTATTATACCCAAATTGTGCTGGGCAGCTTTTTAAAAGGGGTCGGCCTGGCGGCATTATGGCCGGATGTTTTAATTCTCGGCATTTATGCCGTTATCCTGTTTTTAGCCGGTTATCTGCTGTTCACCAAACGGCCGAGGGCGTAGAGGAACAATAAATGAATCATTCAATACCATCCGTTGATCATCGGGTTTCAGTCTGGTGCCGGAAACTGTATGTATTGACTATAAAGGAATTTCTCCAGCTTTTCAGGGACATCATTTTGATGGTTTTTATTGTCTATGCGTTTACGCTGGATATCTACCTGGCCGGATCAGGGGTGTCGCTTCAGTTAAATCAGGCATCCACCGTTGTCATTGACAATGACCACAGCGCCGCCTCCCGGGAGCTGATTCACCGTTTCCGTCCCCCTTATTTCCATCTGGACAAAGAGATTGCCTCCGGCCGAAAAGGAATTGCGCAGCTGGACAAAGGAGACGAGATGATGGTTCTGGATATCCCGCCCCGGTTTCAGGAAAAGCTGCTCAACGGCGAACAAACAACGGTCCAGATGCAGGTGGATACCACCAATACCGTGCTCGGGCTGCTGGCCACCAGCTATGGTGAAAATATCGTCGGCCGGTTCGGTCTCGAAGCCGGACTGTCACGAGCGGGGTTGTCATCCGATGTCTTAAACACTGCGCCCAATATTGTTGACGCCCATCGGATCTGGTTTAATCCCAATCAGCAGGATTCCTGGTTTATGTCCGTTACCGAAATGCTGACAATTATCAGTTTGTTTGCGATTTTACTCCCGGCAGCCGCCATGGCCCGGGAAAAAGAAAAAGGAACCGTGGAGCAGCTGCTGGTTTCTCCGCTCACCCCTTTTCAGATTATGTTCCCCAAAGTCCTGGCCATGACACTGGTGATCCTGGCGGGAACGGCCGTCAGTCTGTTCGGTGTCCTGGAACTGATTTTTCATGTGCCGGTACAGGGAAGTCTGGCGCTGTTTTTTGCGGTGACCACGTTGTATATTTTTACTTCCGCCGGGATCGGTTTATTCATTGCCACGATTGCGCGCAACCTGGCCCAGGTCGGGATGCTGACGATTCTGGTGTTTGCGCCCATGATATTTCTTTCCGGGGCCTGGACGCCGCCCGAAGCCATGCCGGTCTGGATGCGTTTTCTGATGGGCCTGTCCCCGCTGCATTATTTTACGGATGCCTGTCTGGGGATTTTATTAAAAGGCGCCGGCATGTCAATCATCTGGGATTCGGTTGCCGGCATTATGGTCGTGGGGGGCGCAGCCTTTTGCCTCGGGCTGTGGCGATTCACGCGTCAGTTTGATTAGCCGGACAAGTAAAACAGGAAAAGTAAAAATGTCAATTTTATATATTCTCATCGGGCTGCTGTTACTGCTGTTCGGGCGAAAACTATTCCGGTAATGCCGTCACTGACGAATTTTTGGGGAATCAGGATTCCATTGATGGCGATGGCACACAAACTGCAAGCTGTCGAAATCAGGAATAGGTTCCAAAGCACTTGTTTTAAAGACTTCAAGGGAAGTCGGGGGAATAGGGATTTCATTATCACAATTCTTTATATTATTGGCTAAGGATCGCAAACAAAACAAATGGATCTATATTGCTTGTTTTTTTGACTTATGCTTAATTTTAATGCAATGGCATGTATAATGCATTATCAGGTTGCAGGATATTGGCGCCTGCTAATGGCCGGGTGCTTAAGACTATGATAACTTACCTCATTGCTTTTCTCTGGATCCGATCAGAGCTGATGTAACGATGTTTGCATTGGGCCTTAGGATCATAATTTATTAAAACGACAGGCGTCATATGAAACTTAATAAAATTATTGAATTCGCCAGGAAAAAATCAGAAGTCAGGCTCAAAGAAATAAGAGAGCAATTATCCATACCTTTTTTCCGGACCCATGAACAGTCTCTCTGGAACGGGAGTCCCAGAAAAATTGTCGTTGTCGGCAGCGGCATCGGGGGGATGGCTTCCGGGGCATTGTTTGCAAGTATCGGTCATCACGTAACTGTCCTGGAGTTGAATAAAAAGCTCATCGGCGGTCATGGAAGATGTCAGATTTTTAACAATATGCCATATTCCATGGGTCCCCAGTATGTCTGGGAGTTTGGTGAACAAATGCTCGGTGGCCGTTTCCTGAAATTTTTAAACCTTCAGAAGTCCAATCCGTTTGTGCCCATGTCAAAAGATGGATTCGAGAGAATTTTTATTGGAAACAGGGACGATACCAGCAATTACTGTTTCATCAATTTCAAAGTTCCCATGGGGCTGGAAAATTTCAGACAGGAATTAAAGCGTCTGTTCCCCGAGGAAAGTATACAACTCGATGCCCTGTTTGATGACATGATTGCTGTTTTTCAAACCTTTAAATCCCATTTCAGGCGAAATGCAGCCAACCAGGGACGCTTTCTACTGGCAACAAAATTTATAATGACCGGCAAAGTACACATGGATATGAAGCTCAAACTCGGCCGGACCATTTATTTGTCTGTAAAGGAATTTTTCGATCAGCACAAAATCAATAATCTTATTCGTCGAATCCTCTACGGCCATGGCGGCATATTTGCAGAAAACGAATCGGAAATGTCCGCCATCGCATATATTGTAGCCACTGGAAATTATCACGAAGGGGCCTGGTATCCGAAATATGGCTTTTCTCATTTTTTTGATTCTTTAGCATCGGCCATCAAAACAGCCGGCGGTTGTGTTGAAACCGCAAAAAAAGTAATCCGTCTGCAAACTGTCAATAATTTGGTAACCCGGGCCATCTGTGAAGACGGGGCCTCTTATGAATGTGATTTTTTGTTCAGTGATATTTCCCCTCGCCTGACCGCCTCACTTTTGGGAAGGGGAACCGAAGAATTTGACTATACGCCGTCACACAGCATTCCGGCATGCTGTATCGGAATTAAAAAGGGACTGGAAGCAATTGCTGAAATGAAAGGACGCAATTACTGGTGGCAGGACGGTAATGAAGTAAATTTTAACAATCCGGATGTAACCGCACCGCCACGAGGACTGTTTATCGGCTCCCCTTCCGCCAATGGGTTCGGACAAGCGGGGAGCGATGTCGAAGATGCTTTAGTCATTTTTTGTCCGGGAAATTATGGTCAGGAAAAAAAGATTTATGAAAAAGGACCGGCAGCAGTTGAAAAATTTAAACACCGCCTGGTCGACGATATTATTTCCATTCTGGATAAAAATATTTTCCCCGGGATCAAATCCCGGGTGTTGTTTGGTGAAGTTTTTTCTTCAATAGATATCGAAAATGACACCGGCAGTGAATTTGGCAATGCTTATGGCCGACGGCTGACGACCGAGGAAATCCTAAAGGGCCCGATCAGGGAAGAAAACTGCCCGGCCAATCTTTATAACGTATCGGCGACTAAAAATAGCCCCGGTATTGCCAGCGGAATTTTTACTGCTGAGCTGATTTTCAAGGAGCTGACCGGCTGTGAAATATAATAATAGATATCTTTTCTATTGCTGTTTTGGAACATCCAATGGCACCAGGATATCCTCTAATGTGCAAATCGAAAAGGCGCAGGAACGCTGTGATCCCTGGCAAGCTTTGTTCGTTTTTATGCCGGAGTTGCGATGCGGGAAAACCGCATTCCGGGATTGACAGGGAGGTGGCTGGAAACAAGCCCCGGCACCGTGCCAATCCCCGTTCTTAGTTAATTGGGCCTAAACGGTAAAATCGCTTGGGTGTAACCGCTCCTGCCATTTCATCCAGTCTGCCTTTAAGGGCTTTAATTTCGTCAAACCCCTGGGTACGAAGGTAAGCGTATCCCATGGCAGCTCGAAAACCGGTTAGACAGAAGGTGATGATAAATTTGTCCTTTGGAACTTCTTCGATACGGTCCGGTAATTCGTTTATCGGAATGTGCATGGCAAAAGGAAATTGAAGATGATCATGCTCTTCCGTGGTCCTTAAATCAAGAAATACAAAATGATCATGGTTAACAAATTTTGCAGCCTCTTCCACTGTAATCCCGTATTCACCCAACACCAGGAACTCAAGATCCATTTCTCGCAAAATATCGGCAAATGGCACTGGATTTAAGACAAACATTCTGTTTTGCATTTAAAACCTCCTTCAAATTAAAGTTTCCAAATATGGTTACTCTGATTCTTTTTTTTAACCTTTTTGGTTTAAAATTATTTCTCCTGCTTTTTTCAGTGCAAATTTTGAAATAACCGGGCCAATGATTTCATGAACAATTGTTGCGCCGATGATGACGTTTAAGATGATATCGGAAATGGAAGCAAACGCGGCATTTTGTTTGATAATCAATGCAAGGCCGATGACAATGCCACCCTGCGGGATTAAGCCGAAAGCCGTATATTTCTGAACGGATAAAGATGCCTTTGATATTTTGCCGCCCAAAATGGTCCCGCTGAATTTTCCCATGGTTCGAAATACAACAAAAATAAGGATCAGCAGATAGTTTGATATTAATACGGAAAAATTAAGATGCATCGCGCTGATAGTGAAAAAAAGAACAAAAATCAGTTCTTCAGTATATCTTTCCAGTATTTTAAATATATTTTTTCTTTTTATGTTATAGTTTGCAACAATAATTCCCATGGTCATTGTCGGCAGAAGTTTATCCAGGCCAAGCACTTCCGAAAGACCGAAGCATAACGCCAAAAGGCCGATGATCAGCGTAATCAACTCTCCCTCTGTTCGTTTGTCAAATATTTTTGTGAAAATATTCAAAACAACCCCGAACAGGCCGCCCAGGACAATTGAACCGGAAATTTTGATCAATGGACTGGCAAAAGAATGAATATCCATTGGCTGATGAAAGATGCAAATACCGGCAATGGAAACGGCAACACTGTAATTGATGATGCCGAGAATATCATCAAAGGCCGCCACTCCCATGATCGTTGACGTAACTTCACCTTTGGCGTGATATTCGTGCTCTACCGCGAGTGTGGCGGACGGATCGGTGGGTGACGCCAAAGATGCCAGTAATAAAGAAAGCGGGATAAAAAATGATACAAAAGTAAATTTTGGCCCTGAAATGACCAGCGGCCCAAGTAATATAAAAGAAAAGACAACAAACAAAAATGCAAATTCAGCTTCCAAAAGGGTAATTAAAAGAATTGATTTTCCCATTGAACGGATTTTTGGAAAGAATAACGTGCCGCCCACGGAGAAAGTGATAAAAGACAAGGCAATATTGGTAACCAGCGTCGTGTGCGCTACAAATGATTTGGGGATAAAATGGGTTACGTCGGGATTAAGCAGCAGACCGGCAAGAATATAGCCAGTCACTTTTGGCAATCCAAAATAAGCGCACAGTTCTCCAGCAGCAAATCCGGTGAATATGATGATGCCAACGATAAGGATCGGTTCCATATGGTTGATTATTCCTTTTCTTTATCATATTCCCGAAAAACCCCCTGGGATCGGCACACGCGCCGCCCAAGGGTAATCAGGGAGGGGATATCAATGCCAAAAGGACAGTAGCACCGGGTGCACAGCACGCATTTTTCAAAAACAAGGTCTTGTATCTCTTCAAGGGCCTGTTGATCGACGTTTCCTTTTTTTTTATATAATCTGCCAATGGAATTGATAAATTTATAAGAAGGCATATATTCCGGATCATTGCCATTTGTTACATATAAAAAACAGCTTTCCGCGCACAGGCTGCAATGGGCGCACATGGCCAGAGAG
>JAQYVU010000119.1 GCA_030145385.1 Desulfococcaceae bacterium | reverse complement strand
TCATGAGAAAATCCATAGCAACATCAATTACAAATACAGTTAAAGATTTGCATAAAAGTGGTTTGGTTGTTGATATTACTATGAAAAATATCGAAAACCTATGCATACCTGAGGTCCGGGAATATACCCCTGAAAAAATTATTTCCATAAGGAAAAAATTCAGATTAAGCCAGGCAGCGCTTGCCAGTCTTTTTAATATCAGTCCTTCAACAGTTCAAAAATGGGAACAGGGAAACAAAAAGCCAGCCGGTGCATCAATGAAATTATTGGATATCATGGAAAGAAAAGGGATAAGCGCTCTTATTTAATTCTGATAGACCTTTTTAGACCATTAAAAACATTACCACTCTGCACCCTTTCGATAATGCACCTTGGATTTCAGATTAGGTTTTAACCGCTGGCCGTTTTGAGAGTAACGGTCGTTTTTTAAATTCCTTTTTTAACGTAATGGAGGTGTCTTTATGAATGTTTCAGAAGCAATCACAAGTTTCATGAATTTCCAGAAAATAAACTCTGGAAAAAAATACGGTCAAGAATTATAGGCTGTTTTTGGACAGATTTAGTTCCCGGTTTGGCGATCAGGATCTTCAATCTGTAACACCTGATCAGATTCTGACGTTTCTGGTTCAAATCACAGAAGGTCAAAAACAAACCACCAAGCGATTTAAATTCATCCTTCTCAAAACACTTTTCAATTTTATCAAGAATGCCACAGATTCATCATTCGTTAATCCATGTGACTCAAGTATTCTGAAAAAGACGTTTCGTCATTCAAAAGGGCGGCAAAGGACCATTATTGAAAAAGATGTCATGGATGAAATCATATTCAAAACAGACAATCCCCGAAATCGGTTAATGCTCGAATTAATGGCCAGAGGCGGCATGCGGATCGGCGAGGTCTTGAAACTCAGGGCAATGGATGTTGAAGATTGCAAACTCTTTCTCTTAAATCCTAAAAGCGGCCGCCAGAATGAAGTGGTTTTCATCCCGAAGAAGGTGGCGGACAGACTCAGGGAATATATCCGTTTAAAAAACATAACTGCTGATGAAAAAATATTTCCGATCGGTTATACCCGTGCAAGACAAATTGTTAAAAAAGCAGGCAGAAAAATCGGTGTTGAAATCAGTCCGCATGATCTCAGGCGTCATGCAGCAACATATGCAAGCCGATCAGGAGCGACCATTGAAATTGTCAGCAAAATTATTCTCAGGCATGCTAATCTTTCCACCACCGAGCGATATTTAGGCAAAGTAAGCGATTCTGAAGCGATGCGATGGATTGAAAACATATTCAGTTAATGGTTAAAAAACCGGGGTTGGGTCTCATTCAGCCTCGGTTTTGTTATTTTAAAACATAATCTCGATTTTCTATATTGTATGCCGGAATAATAAAGAATATTGATTTTGTTTATCGACAATGTGCATTCTTGAAAATCTTTACAATGGTGAAGAATAATAGACAGTTCCGGCAAGCCATCGCTGCAAGATTGCCATGAGGTATTATTCCGCCTGCATTAGCAAAAGACCACATAGAAGGGTTCCCAACAATCAGTGTTTATTAGTTCATATATATATGACTTGACAATCTCTTTTTGGCCATATATATATAAACTAAAACTTATTATTCGTATATATATTTATGAGCGATATGAGAAAAAAACAAAAAAAAATTATTAGGGAGCAGTTGGATGACACCTTAAGCCGTTTTTCAAGTATTGCCTCGGTAAACAGGCCGATGAAGGGATGGATTCGCGCAATACGCGATGCTTTGGGAATGAATATGCGACAATTTGCCTATCGGCTTGGGGTCAGTAAATCTCGAATTCCCCGAATAGAACAGGATGAGATTACAGGAAGCCTTACCCTTAAAACCATGAATCGAGTTGCAGATACACTTGATTGTGTTTTTGTTTATGGCTTTGTGCCTCGGACAAGTTTAGATGATACTGTTAAAAAACAAGCCTCAATTGTAGCGGAAAGACGAATGAACAGGCTTATGCACACTATGAATTTGGAAGCTCAAGGACTTTCATCTAAAAACGCTAAAAAAGCATTTAATAATATGGTAGTTGAAATAATCGATTCACCTTCTGTGTTGTGGGAGAAAGATAAATAATGATAGAGAATGCTGACGGTGCAACCCCTCTTGATTATAACGAACTCAACGGGCTTTTGCCGACACATATTACAACCCGTGGTGAGCTTGATTTTTTAGAAATGGAAAATATTAACCAGGCGATCATTTGGAGTGAGAACCTGAAAACTACTGATATTTTAAATATCGAATTTATTTGTAAACTTCACAAAAAAATGTTTTCCAATGTCTGGAAATGGGCAGGAAAATTCAGAAAATCCCAAAAAAATATTGGTATCCCATACATTCAGATCGAAGTGGAACTGCAAACATTGTGTGATGACGCTCAAGCATGGACAGAGTATAATACTTATTCTCCAGATGAATTCGCAGCACGATTTCACCACAGATTAGTCTTCATACATCCATTTTCAAACGGAAATGGTCGGCATGCACGACTTATGGCAGATTTAATTCTTGAAAAAATATTCACCGCAGAAGTTTTCTCCTGGGGTGGAGAGGGCCTTGCTAATCACAAGAAATCCAGAGAAGAATATATTAAAGCCTTAAAACTAGCAGATGAGCATGATTTTTCTCTGTTACTTGAATTTGTTAGATCCTGAAATTGAGAAAAAAGCAGGGATTAAGATTAAGGGATATCTTATTAATCCCAACAATCAAGATGCACCGAGTGAGCCTTGATTTTAGTTTCGGTACATATATACTTGCTTACAGATGCTCGTCACTAAAATCAGCATTTCATGACGCCCTTCGATAGTAGATTTCTTCAGAATTTAACACCCCACAAGATCTTGTATGCGTTCGAAATATATAATGTTACGTAAATTATCGACATGCTTCACTGTCTGAAAATTTTGCAATACTGTCGTTTTTAACCCTCCCAATATTAAATTTTCGTTGCGCCTTATTAGCATTTAGGCACGGCATATTGTATATTGGCGAGTTCTATCAATAAAAGGGGAGAATTAAAAAGTCACTCTTGAAGTGAATGAATTAATTCGGAAAAAGAGTATTTGAACATTGTTAAATTTAGATGAAAATTTATTTGAATAAACAGTAGAGATGTCATACAGTCATTGAAGATTCTAAATGTTAAGAATTATTAAAAAATTACATATTAAAACCTAATGCACTTCTCTGGTTCAAGTAATGAAAATCAAAACCGTATTGCCACATTCCAAGTTTCATCTTACCAGATATCATCTCCTCTTCCTGTTTACATTGAGTTTTATAGGAATCTTTCTTAGCGTTTTTTCATACACCAAGCTTAGAGATCTTGAACAAACCAAATTTTCTACGGAGTTTAAACGGGAAGCTGAAAACAGGATCTTTGCTCTTCAACGTAATATAAACGATAAAATTGATAAAATACTATCACTTAAAGCTCTCTTTGATGCTTCTGAGCAGGTAGAAAAAGTAGAATTCCAAACATTCACCAAATCACTTTTGCAATATACAACAGGTATTCAGGCTCTGGAATGGATACCGCATGTCCCTGATGCAGAGCGCTGGCTTTACGAGGAGTTAGCTCGACAGAATGGGTTTTCAGATTTTCAGATAACTGAAAGGGAAGAACAGGGTCTGATGGTTCGTGCTGGAAAGCGTGACGAGTATTTCCCTGTTTATTATCTCGAACCACTTGAAGGCAATGAAATGGCCTTGGGTTTTGACCTTGCATCTAATCCATTGCGGCGTGAAGCCTTGAAATCTTCCGGTGACACATCGGAAATGAAAGCCACCGCAAAGATTGCTCTTGTCCAAGAAACAAGGACGCAAACCGCTTTTCTTGTTTTTCACCCACTATATAATAAAGAAATATCAGCTGACTCTGTAGAATCCCGGCGGAAAAATCTCAAAGGTTTTGTGCTTGGAGTTTTCCGGGTTGAAGATCTGGTTGAAGATACTCTATCAGTCATTAACCCCGGGGGGGTTGACCTGTATCTTTATGATGAAAACGAACTGAATCCCGGTAAACGATTTCTCTACTCTCATGCGTCACGCAATCGCTCTGAAACTTCTTTGCAAATTAAAAATGAGGCAGCAATAAAACAAGGCTACTATTATTCGATGCCCGTGAGGGTTGCGGACAGGACATGGCAAGTTTACGCTGTTCCTACACCCGGTTTTTTGGCTGAATATAAAGATTGGGAAAGCTGGGGTGTCCCGGGTATCATATTAATTTTTATAATGTTTTGTGTAGGTTCTTTGTTCTTTATTCTTGATCGGGCAGAAGAAGGCAGACGGCATGCACAAGCTCTGGCCCAAACTATAAATAAATTAGAATTTGAAATTGTTGAGCGCAATCGTGTTGAAAAGGCGCTATTGAAGGAGAAAGAAAACCTCAATGAAGCACTTGCGGAGATAAAAACCCTACGTGGAATTATTCCAATTTGTTCATATTGCAAAAAAATCCGTGATGACAAAGGCTTGTGGAAACAATTAGAAGCTTACCTCCATTCTCACTCCGAAGCTGAATTCACCCATGGTGCTTGCCCTGAATGTTTCAATAAACAAATGGAAGGAATAGAACAAATTAAGAAAGACACCGAACATTGAGGCTGACGGGATGAAGCGCAGTGGCGCTGACGCTTCAAATACAATGACCCGCAGTTCATGCGTGGCGTTAACAATTTTCAATAGTGCGCACTGCCAAAACCCTCCTCACCAGTATACCATTAATCGCATATTCAAAGATTTTTTTTAAAATAAGGCACCACGTCTCAATCAATATCTTGTATGATGGAAAAGTAAAGAATACTGACAGGTCTTATCGATAGTGCACGCCTCAGAGAATATTTGCAATACTGTCGTTTTTGCCTCTATTCTATAATCAACACGGCAATCCGATACCCTACGGAGGTTAAATATTAATAGCTTACATCCCTCGACGTATCTCAAGAGGTGGGCGTTTTGTTGCCTTTTCGTTTATTATAAACATTTTTTTCAAAAATTGATAGTGATCAAAGGTTCTGATATTTTGAGTTATACGTAATCATCTCATTTTGTCTAAAAAGGCAAAACAGTTATAGATTTATTTGGATTATGGATTAGACCCAATAACGGATTACTTCTTGTTAATCAAACTTCCGGCCAGTGACTGTAAAAAACATCCACCGTCACTGCCGCCGCTTTCCATGTCAGAGTCAGATCCCGGCTCTTGGGCAAAGGTTACCGACCCTGAAAAGTCAACAATTATACCATTAGCAGTCACATCTGCGTCACCCAAACAGCCGTCTGTGATGGTCAGGGTCATGGATGTGCGGTCGTTACTGAAATCAATATTTTGAGAGAAATCCTGCCATCCGTTAATGGTATCATATATAAACCAGCCAATTCCTATCGGCAAGGGCCGGCTAAAATAAACCACAGCCTGCATCGTGTCTCCGGGATTTTCAACAATAACCCGAAAGGAAATCAGTCCCAGGGGAAAATCATCCGGCCTGTTTGTCATATCACTGATAGTCCCGGGATCAACAAAGCGCAGGGAATCAATAGAGATCAGGTTATTCGCGATGTACATACAGATCGCATCTGATTGACCCGGCAGGTGCGCACAGGACATCCCGTTCTGGGAGAAATCCACCTCTCCGTTTCCGTCCAGGTCCTGATCCAGATCAATATCCTGATCATCCGGAATATTATTGAAATTATCATCAACAAACGGCTCTGCAAGTGTTTTGAAAACGCCGGCATCAGACCACCCCCATATATGCCCCCGCATATCGATAAATCGTGCCCGCCAGAAACAGACCGAATCTTTTGTCAATACCATGTCCGGCACCGGCAGTTCGATCAGGTATTCGTCTCCGGTGATTTCAAATACTAATGTTTCAAAATCTTCATCAAGACTCATCTGCCATTGGGTTTGATGGTGTGAAGATATGTTGGCCGCATCTTCATATATTACAATCAGGTTCGGTGTCAGGCTGACATCTGTCAGGCCTTCTACGGGATCAAACGGAACGGGCTTTCCGGGGCCAACATTTTCCGCATTGGGATCAGTGCCGTTTTCATATTCTTCGAGATTGGAATAACCATCCCCATCTGAATCGTTATCAGCATCGTCAGATTCCGGATCCAGCCCGTTTTCGATTTCCCAGTCGTCGGACATGCCGTCGTTGTCATCGTCGATATCTGCATTGTCACCGATTCCATCCCCATCATTGTCCGCCCACTCATCCGGATCATTCGGATGGGTATCAAGACAGTCAAGGATGCCGTCTCTGTCACTGTCGTTATCGGCAGCCCCGCACCCACATCCCCCCGGATCGATCTTGGCCGGGTCTAACGGGCATCCATCATTGCAGTCCGGGGTTCCATCATCATCAGGGTCTGCATCAGGTAAGCCGCACCCACAGATTCCCGGTTCAAGCTTTTTTGGATCATCGGGGCACTGATCATTACAATCCGCAATCCCATCTCCGTCGCGGTCCTTATCGGAAACTCCGCATCCGCAACTACCGGGTTCAGTTTTAGCCGGATCTGACGGACAACCATCAATGCAGTCGACTGTGCCGTCTCCGTCGCTGTCGAAATCCAAAGTGCCGCAACCACAGGCTTCCGGTTCGATCTTATACGGATCATTGGGACAATTATCATTACAATCCGGCGTGTCGTCATTATCACTGTCCACATCAGCTATTCCGCAACCGCAAGCACCTGGTTCTATTTTCAACGGATCATTCGGACAATTATCATGACAATCAAGAACACCATCATGATCACTGTCCGCATATCTATAAACTGCCTCATAAGCCCCAATGTCCACCATGGCGCCATTACCGCTGCCCGTATCATATTTACATAAATCATCAAACGTTCTGGGATTGCCCGCGATGTCTTCTGCGGGCAGGTTCGGAGCGTTATTGTTTCCCGCATCAATACAGGGCGAAGCAGACTGAAGATGGCAATCTCCGTAATCACTAATATCAGGCTCCGGATTCCGTTCAAAACGAGGATTTGAACTCTTGTTCCCTTCGCCCTCATGACCTTCCTGCACATCTGAATAGGTTACCGTCACAGATGATGCGGAAATCCCGCCATTTGAGATTTCATCCGGCAAATCTCCCCACAGGATGGTGTTGGTAATGACCACATCTGATGAATCATTATAAATTGCGCCTCCTTCGAGGGTTGCAGTATTGCCGCTGAAGGTACAATTAGTGATTTCTAAAAGACCTGAGGCAGCATTATAAATACCCCCGCCCTGGAAATCAGCTGCATTTGAATTAAAAACACAATTATAAAAAGACATTGCAGAGTTCGTGCTATGGAGCCCGCCGCCATATTGGGCATAACCGTTCCTGAGAATAAACCCTTTCAGGACTGAGCCTGATACCCCGAAAGCTGTAATTACCGACCCTGCCTGACCGCCGTCAATGATTGCAGGACCCGGCCCAATGGCGTCAATGGTCAGGTTCTTGTTCCAAGTAAGATTTTCCGTATAGGTTCCCCCTTCAACATGAATCTGAGCATCATCCGCGGCGATATCGATGGCTATCTGAATGGTTGCAAAAGCATTATAACCGAATGTATGTCCGTCAACATCCTGGGCAGGTGATAATCCGATCCAGCCGTCATTCACCCAGAGTTCATCCGGAAGTTCAGTTACTCCGGCATCCAACCCGTCAAGATATCCGTCATCATCACTGTCCGGATCATTGGGATCAGTGCCATACTTGGACTCTTGAGCATTTGAAAGCCCATCGTCGTCAAGGTCTGCGTCCGGATCATCAACATTATTTTCAAATTCCCAGTAATCTGCCATACTGTCATTATCTGCATCTACAAACTCGTCTGCGCCAATATCAACACTACCTGCCTGGCGGGTCTCACCATCAAAATCTCTGGAAATAATGCCAGCAGCAGAATCGTCTCCAGTATCAATGCATGGAGAGCCCGTCTTAATATGAAAATCATTCTTTTCAACAGCTGCAAAGAGAGGATCGATATTCATATTCTCATTTCCTGAATACCCTCCTTGAATATCCGAAAATGCTGCAAAAGCTGAAGATGAGGTGTCGTTTGATATTTCATCCGGCAGGTTTGCCCATAAAATACTGTTAACAACAACTATGCTTGAATTACTGTTATATATGGCACCGCCTGAAATACCTGCGCTGTTTTGGGATACCGTACAGTTAATCATCGTCACATCTGATTGATCGTTATATATACCACCACCGTTTAATTCTGCATTATTATCAGCAATAACCGTGTTAAGAATTCTAAAATTTGAACCAGAATTATGAATACCTCCGCCGTTCTGACTATAGCCGTTTATAATCGTAATCCCCTCAAGGACTGAGATGTCGGAAAGACCCGAAGTTTTAATTACGGGCCCCTCAGCGTTACCGTTTATAATGCACGCATCCCCAGTCCCTTTTATTTCAAGGTCTTTTGTCCAAAAAACCGTTTCAATATAATGGCCATCAGCAACATAAATATCAATATTGGCAGATGCCTCATCAACGGCGGTCTGGATTTGTGAAAAAGCATCATATGAATAAATATGGCTGTCAGCATCCTCTCCAGGCATCAGTTGAACCCAGTCATCGTCAACCCATATCGCCGAAGGTTCAGGAGGACTCTCGCTGTCTGAATCCGGATCGGTCCCGTATGCGACCTCAACGCCGTCAAAATATCCGTCAGCATCTGAATCTTCGTTAAAAGGATCGGTTTCGTTATGATATTCTTCGAGGTTGGTAAGTCCGTCTTCATCATTATCAAGGCCGGCATCATTTGGATTTGCAGGATCAAAATTATTCGCTTCTTCCCAGAAGTCAGGGATACCGTCGCTGTCAGAATCGACCTCGTCATCCGCAGTTGTAACGTTTAAAGTCTGGTTTTCAACAGAATCAAAATTATCACCACTTGAATCAGCATTGATGGCAAGAGTTATGGTGCTTGCCTGGGCACCGTCCAGAAGTCCGTCGTCAACACCGGTTATCGTGACGGTTTGAGGGCTGTCCCAGTCTCCCGCTTCAAAAGTAAGGTTACCAGGACTGGCTACCGCTTCACTCGTATCTGAACTGCTTACACCGATTACGACATTCGAATATGGACGGGCATCAAGAACAACGGCAAATGTAGCAGTGCTTCCGGATTCATCGACAACCTTGTCGCTGGTATCAACAATTGTGAAACCGGCAGTATCGTTATCTGTTGTCGTTATATTTACCACCTGATCTGTAACAGAATCAAAATTGTCATCACTTGTGCTATCGTGAATAGTTAACTTAATGGCGGTGTTCCGGTCACCATCTACGAGATAGTCATCAACCCCTGTTGCAATAACGATCTGTCCGGTATCCCACTGATCAGGGGTAAAGATCAGGCTGTCCTTGTCAGTCGTTACTTCACCTGTATCTGGATTAATGATATCGACTACAACATCCGAATCCGGCTGAGCATCCAGAACGACAGTAAAGCTGTCCGTTGTGCCCGACTCATCGACCGCTGTTCCGCTGGTTTCAGTAATTGTAAACCCGGCAGTATCGTTATCCGTGGTTGTAACACTGACAGCCTGATCCGGAACCAAGTCAAAATTATCGTCACTGGAACCGTCATTTACGGATAATATTACCAGCGTGAACTGGTTTCCATCGATCAGGCGGTCATCCTCACCGGTTACGGTAACGAGTTGTGCGGCATTCCAGTTATCCGTGTTAAACGTCAGGCTCGCTGAACCGACGGTAACTTCTCCTGTATCTGCGCTGCTGATATTAATCACAACTTCCGAGTCCGGCTGAGCATCCAGAACAACGGTAAAGCTGTCCGTTGTGCCCGACTCATCGACCGCTGTTCCGCTGGTTTCAGTAATTGTAAACCCGGCAGTATCGTTATCCGTGGTTGTAACACTGACAGCCTGATCCGGAACAGAGTCAAAATTATCGTCACTGGAGCCGTCATATACGGATAATATTACTGACGTGAACTGGTTTCCATCGATCAACCAATCATCCTCACCGGTTAGAGTAACGGGTTGTGCAACATTCCAGTTATTTGTGGTAAAAACCAGACTCGCCGAATCGACGGATATTTCTTCTGTATCGGCACTGGTGATATCTATGACGACGTTCGTATACGGCCGGGCATCAAGAACAACGGTAAAGCTGTCTGTTGTGCCTGACTCATCGACGGATGTCCCACTGCTCTCTGTAATAGTAAAACCGGCTGTATCATTATCTAATGTCGTTACACTGACCGTCATATCGGCAACAGGATCAAAATGATCATTACTTGAAGCGTCATTAACACCTAAACTGATTGCAGTGCCCTGGCTGCCGTCAATGTAACGGTCATTTGCGGCTGTAACTATAACAGTTTGTGCAACATCCCAGTCATCACGTGTAAACGTCAGACTTGCCGGGCTTATTGTTGCCTCACCGGTATCTGAACTGCTGGCATCAATGACAACATCGGTCTCCGGCCTTGCGTCAAGAACAACTGAAAAGGTATCGGTTGTTGATGGTTCCGAAACGATCGTATCGCCGAAAGTCTCTGTAACTGAAAACCCTGCAATATCGTCATTCTGAATAGTCACAGTGTGTATTATAACCGGTCCTTTAACAGCATTAACCGGGTCGCCAATGGTCACAACATTAGTTTCATCACCTTCAGCAAAATCATCTTCTGTAACAGAGACTGTAATCGTCGCCGTGGTATCGCCGGCAGAAATCGTCACAGGGCTTGTGGTAATCGTAAAATCCGTTCCTCCTGAGGCTGTTCCGCTGGTTGTGAATGGCAGAGTCACATCGTTGCAAAACGCATAAGCCAACTCTGCTATAATGGCTATATCTGAGCTGTTTTCACTCATTGTCAGATCTGATGTTGTGAAAGAAATTTCAGGAGGCGGGTTTGTCCATGCTGTCAGGACTATAAGGTCGGTCTCTGTATGACCGAAATTAATCCATCCAATATTTTCGCCCCAGGCAAGGCCACTGAAAAGTCCCGTTGCAGGATCAACTTTTACGCCATAATCGATACCGTCCGGAGCGCCGCAAGAACTGCCGTTCTCGCATGAAAAACTTATCCATCCGGTATTTTCTGCCCAGGCAAAGCCGGAAAGGTTACCGGAACAATCGTTGGTCACGCCATAGTTTATATCACCGCATGTACTGGTGTCTTCACAGGAAAAACTGATCCACCCAATATTTTCGCCCCAGGCAAAGCCGGTTACGGCATCACCTGTAACCGTGACACCCTCCCCCGGAGAGGGATTAAAATTAACCCAGCCTGTATTCTCAGCCCATGCGTATTTATGATCGTCATTATCCGGATCAACATTTCCTGCCAGGGATACAGCCGGTAAAAAAAGAAGCCAGACTACAACAAAGAGTTTACAGATTGAATTTCCGCCCCACATACCTTTTCCTCTTCCGAATTAAAAAACGCCGCCACAAACTTCAGCTTTTTCGTAAAAGCCTTAGACCCCGACTTCGTATGCATTTCTGCGCTGTTTAATCTTCATTTTTTGAAACGTCACCTTCAAAAAGGAAGCCATGTACGTACGAATGCGTATCCAGCTTTGAATGTTATCAAGGAAGACCATGATAACTCCGCCAGAAGAAGCTTCTTCCAGGCTGCCTAAAGTGCATATAGTGATAGGTAATTTGAAGAAATTTTTGAACGGTACGTATCATGGTGATTCGCATCAATACCTTCAAGAATATTTGGATGAATTCTGTTATCGTTTCAATCGCAGATACTGGGAATTTGAACTTCCCTTTCGTTTACTAAATACCAGTGTTACTCATGCTCCTATCACTGGCTGAGAATTGTTATGAAGCACTAAAACTAATTAAAGGGCCTTGACACAAAACATGTAAAAAAACAGAGTCCCTCCGAAACGTTAATACTCTGTATTCGCCATCGGGTGATCAGAGTTTAAAATACCGGAAGTACTGACGTCCCCTGCGTAGGTCAGGTCAACGATCGGACCATGAGAATTTCCGGCAGCAATGGTATAATTTGCAAGATTACCCGCACAATAGTTCCGCACGATGATATGTCCCGTTCCATCGACCTTGAGGCCATCGACATCGTTATCGGTAATATTGTTATTTTCAATCCGGCTGCCGGTCCCGGTAATATGGATTCCTGCCAGATCATTTTCATGGGCTTTGTTTCCGGTAATCTGACCGTTGGCGCCTCCGTAAAAACCATTTCCGTTGTTCAGGGAAGCGATGCACGAGATAATTGAGCAGACCGAGTCGTATTCAAATCCGTTTCCAAAATTATCATAGGCGGAGCATTCAATTGCCGATGCCCCGCTCGATAGTTTAAAACCGGCAAAGGCGCTAACGGCACTCCCTCCATTATCGGTCGCAACGGAACGGTTGATGGTGGAGCCGGCTGAGAGCTGAAAACCGTTTTGAGTGTTTTTATAAGCAGTACAGTCAATAATTGATGAGCCGTCAGCCACGACAATACCTGAGCCCCCATTGTTGTTTGTCACAGTGTTTTTCACTGTTGAGCCGCTCCCTGCCTCAATGCCGTTAGCGTTGAATAAAAAGGTCGGGGTTGTACTGCCATCAGGTGTATTATAGCCACTGTGCATCACAACACACCGGGTTACAATGGCGTATGAACCGGCTTTCAGGCCGGCAGCCTGGTTTTCTCTGAATTTCAGATTTTTGAACACAGAATGGACACTTGTGGAAGCATCTACGCCATCGCCTTTCCAGTCAACGATATTGCCGTTATGGATGAAAATGTTTTTCTGCTCTCCATTGACAACAATACCATCACCGCCTGAACCGGCGCTGTTACCATAAAGGGTAAACCCTTTCATGTCGAGTGTTACCTGACTTGCGGAGATGGTAATACCTTTTGTATCCTGAGTTCCGGTCAGATTTGATGTCAGGTAATACCCGCCGGAGGTCGTTATCTCAAATGGAAGTGACTTAATGGGAATATTCTGTTTAACCTTTTCAAGGGTCTTCATGGTAGGGACCGGCTTGCCGTCCGGACCAACCGAAGAGGCCGGAGGGTTGATATCAGCAAATGCGGAAGGGCATTGCCGGGTAAATGGTATTGCCGTGATTAATAACATAATGGCCAGTATGGCAACGGTTCTGTTTAATTGAGTCATAAAATCCTGTATCCTTAATATTCAAAATTGGCCATGTGATGGTTTGCGTTTGCTACCCCTGCCATATCCATGTTTCCGGTATTGACGACGGGACCATAGGTTGTATTCGGATCCAAGTCAAAGTTATTACCACTTGATTTGTTACCGCTTGCCCGGTTCCCAAAAATTAAAGATCCCGCAGAGGTCGCGTAAATCCCTTTTTGCCCGTTGTTTGTGCACTGGTTCCCTTCAACATGTGAATCTGTTGAGCTGGCTCTGATGCCTGCGACACCATTGCCATGCGCCGTGTTTCCCGTTATCCAGGCATTTGCAAAAGAGCGGAATCCGTTAGCCTTGTTTTCTGTTGCAATACAATCACGCACGATACAGGCGGAGGCGATATCAAAACCGTTGGCGCTGGTTGGCCAATTGGCGGGATCCGGGTCGTTTGGATCTTTCGGGTCATCCCATCCGTTAAGGGAGGCGGTGCAGGCAATGGCTGAAGTGGAAAGAGCCAGATCAAAACCAAAAATTCCGTTTTCCCTGGCAACACACCGCCGGACGATAGACCCTGCGGCAATGTCAATGCCGTCGTTTTCGTTTTTATATGAGGTCGAATCAAGTACCAGGCAGCCATCTGATGTCTGTATACCGTTATCCATATTTTCAAAAGCGGTGCTGTTTTTGATAAGGGTCCCGTCGTCCCCCTCAAGCCCATCAATTCCATTGGCGTTTGCGGTACAATCGATGATGATACAGCCAAAATCGGTAACCAGCCCGTCACCGCCGTTATTACTGATCGAGAGATTTTCAAAGATGGAGTTGTCGGCATTCAGCGCATTAATCCCATCCCCACCCCAGCCGGAAACTGTGCCGTTATGGATATAAATATTTTGCTGATTCCCAAGAACATAGATTCCGTCGTCGTTTGCCTCAGTGCTGCCGTCCAGAGTATAACCGTTTAAATCAATGCTGACTTCATTGGTGTCGATTATGATCCCGTCACCATTTACAGTGGTTCCGGTCAGGTTTCCGGTCAGGTAGTAGGAACCCGGCGTTGTAATGGTAATCGGTAAAGAGAGTATCGGCGTTCGTGGTTCCACCTCCGCCAGTGTTCTCATGGTGGATACCGGCGCGCCGCCGCTGTCGACTGCTGTGTCCGGCGGATCAAGCTCACTATATACGGGTGACAGCACAGCCAGGACAATAATGACCGTTGCAACACCAATTTTTAAAGGACCGATAAATGGTTTTCCCTTCATGTCTGCTATCCTTATTTGTGCAAAATGTTTTGTGGGGTTCCGTTTATAAATATAATAAATTGTTGATTATTTTTAATTTGGACCGCCCCCCCGGGATAATTTTCTATATCAGTCCGGGAGATAAAGGGCAAGGTTTGGTTTCGTCAAATTCGTCGCCGGACTTTTTTTTAACGATCTGGACGATAGCTGCGATAAGAGCAAGTCCATTCAGTCAGATCCCGGGACTTATTTTTTTGCCTTAAACAGTCCATAAGGGGCAGCATCATAATAGATAGGTATCAAAAGGATAAAGGAAAGGATAAAAGGGTAAGATATTGCTTTTCATGACTCAATGTATTTCAGGAATCGGCTTGTGTATCAACTTTTAACAGGCCCTTTATGTTGTAGGGGGGCTATGGTTTCTTGGGGTTCGATAGATCGTAGCAGTGGAATCAAGGATGCCCGCAAAATTCAGCAAAAAATCTCAACCAACATATGGTATGCCAGAAAAGTAAGGAATACTGACTTCGCTTATCGACAGTCCGAACTTCAGAAAATTTTTGCAATACTGTCATTTTGCCCTGGGAATATGGTAACATTGCCTTTCGAATCTATCTATTGGGTTTTATCATTTCGGGCTAATTCTCACAGGAATGTCATTAATCTCTTTATAT
>JAQYVU010000118.1 GCA_030145385.1 Desulfococcaceae bacterium | reverse complement strand
GAAGACGACATTGACGGCAGCAATTACCAAGTTGGCCGGATTAAAAGGAAACGCTGATTTTGTTCCGTTTGATCAGATTGACAAGGCGCCGGAAGAAAAGGCCCGTGGAATAACAATCGCCACCGCCCATGTTGAATATGAAACAGATACCCGTCATTACGCCCATGTGGATTGTCCCGGCCATGCGGATTATATTAAAAATATGATCACCGGAGCTGCTCAGATGGATGGGGCGATTTTGGTTGTTGGCGCCGATGATGGCCCCATGCCTCAGACCAGAGAGCATATTCTGCTGGCACGTCAGGTTGGTGTTCCCAAGATCGTTGTATTTTTGAACAAATGCGACATGGTGGACGACGAAGAACTGATCGAGCTGGTGGATATGGAACTTCGTGAACTGCTGGATTCTTATGACTTCCCGGGAGATGACACTCCGATTATTCAGGGCAGCGCATTAAAGGCTCTGGAAACAGATGACGTTGACAGCGACGCAGCCAAATGTATATTTGAACTTCTGGATGCGGTAGACAGTTATATTCCTCAGCCGGAACGCGAAATTGACAAACCGTTTCTGATGCCGGTGGAAGATGTTTTCTCCATCTCCGGTCGTGGTACGGTTGTTACCGGTCGAATCGAGCGCGGTGAAGTTAAGGTGAGTGAAAAAGTTGAGATCGTGGGTATCCGCGAAACAGTCACCACCGTTTGTACGGGAGTTGAGATGTTCCGTAAGCTGCTTGATTCAGGTCAGGCAGGCGATAATGTCGGGCTGCTGCTTCGGGGAACCAAGCGTGAAGATGTGGAACGCGGTCAGGTAGTCGCTGCCCCGGGATCCATTACCCCGCATACGAAATTTAAAGCGGAAGTTTATATTCTGAGTAAAGATGAAGGTGGACGTCATACCCCGTTTTTTACCGGATATCGTCCGCAGTTTTATTTTCGAACAACAGACGTAACGGGTATTTTGTCATTACCGGATGGAGTCGAGATGGTAATGCCTGGTGATAATGTAACAATATCTGCAGAACTGATCACACCGATCGCGATGGAAAAAGAATTGCGGTTTGCGGTCAGAGAAGGCGGCCGAACAGTCGGTGCAGGTGTGGTTAGCGAAATTATAGAATAGTTGATATATTAAGGGGTGTTTTGTGAAAGTTATTGTGACCCTGTCTTGCACTGAATGCAAACGGAAAAATTATTCAACAACTAAAAATAAACGGACAAAACCGGAGAAGCTTGAATTTAAAAAATATTGCCGGTTTTGTAAGACGCATACAGTGCATAAGGAGACAAAATAAGCGGTATATGCTTGTTTTTCTCGTTAAAATAATAAATGAACTGACTGTTTAAGCTTTCAGGTAAAGGCCAGTAGCTCTAACGGCAGAGCGTCGGACTCCAAATCCGGGGGTTGGGGGTTCGAATCCCTCCTGGCCTGCCAAAAAAATTAACGGAAGCTCAAAAGTTAAAAGCACAATTTAAAGTTCAGTGATTTTTTAGCTTTGAGCTTTCGATATTTTAGGAGTTTTAATGGCACGTATTCAAAAGAAAAAAACAGCACCAAAAAAGAAAATAACGCAAAATGGCGCTGTATCTGATTCGACAGGTAGTAACATCGATGCCGGAAAAGCTGAATCAAGTAAAAATGGTCCCGGGCATTCGGTTGCGCTATCCGGAGCAGAAAAAAAGAAAAAAATTTTTTCTGTACAAAAACCATCCGGTTCCGAGCAGTCTGCCGTAATGAAACTGGCGGATAAATATTTTGGTAGCTGGATCCAGTTTTTCAGAGAAGTTAAAGTCGAATTGACCAAAGTGACCTGGCCTTCAAAAAAACAGACGATTGGCTCAACTGCAGTTGTCATTGTTTTTGTTTTTGTGGTCGCGTTTTTTCTTGGAATGGTTGATATCGGCCTGTCGAGCTTGATTCGGTTGATTCTTTAGAATTCGTTTGTGAGGTGAAAACGCACATGATACTCAAATGGTATATCCTGCATGTCTATTCCGGGTTTGAAGCCCGGGTTCAGGCAAATCTTGAGGAGAGAATTGCTGCATTCCCTCACCCTGAAAAATTCGGGGAAGTTGTTGTACCAACTGAACAGGTTGTCGAACTGATTAAAGGAAAACGTAAAACGTCCAACCGAAAGTTTTATCCGGGATATATTCTGATTCGGATGGAGCTTGATGAAGATACATGGCATATGGTTAATTCAACGGCAAAAGTCACCGGATTTCTGGGTGGCAGGGACAAACCTGTAGCGATCAGTGATGAAGAGGCTGAATATATATTAAAACGGATGGAAGCCGGCAAGCTGAAACCCCAGCCGAAGTTTTATTTTGAAGTCGGGGATGAAATCCGTGTTGTCGACGGACCGTTTACAAACTTTAACGGAACAGTTGAGGATGTCAACCCTGAGAAAGGTAAGCTGAAAGTTCTGGTGAGTATTTTTGGACGTTCGACACCAGTAGAGCTTGATTTTGTTCAGGTTTCAAAAAGTTAACTGATTTCCGGAACGTCCGGCACCAAGATGGTGGCGAAAGCCCCTGCCAAGTTCGAAAATCATTAAACGGTTTTCTTGGTAAAAAAAATATCGGGAGTAAAATTGACATGGCAAAGAAAGTGATCGCACAGATCAAACTTCAAGTAATGGCTGGCAAGGCCAACCCTTCACCACCAATTGGTCCTGCTTTGGGTCAGCATGGTGTAAATATCATGGATTTCTGTAAGGCATTTAATGCCAGGACTGCGAACGAAGAAGGGATGATTATACCAGTCGTATTAACCGTTTTCCAGGATAAGTCATTTACCTTTATAACCAAAACACCGCCTGCATCTGTATTGCTGAAAAAGGCCGCCGGCATTGCAAAGGGTTCCGGTGAACCCAAATCGGTTAAAGTCGGTAAGGTCACTAAAGACCAGGTCGCTGAAATTGCGACATTGAAAAAGGCGGATTTAAATGCGAACGACTTGGAAAATGCCTGTAGGATTATCGAAGGAACGGCTAGAAGTATGGGGCTTGAAGTCGTTTAATTTACAAAGGAGTTAATAGGATACAATGCCGAAACGTGGGAAAAAATTTCAAGAAGCAAAATCAAAAGTCGATCCGCTAAAGCGGTATACATTTGAAGAGGCTGTCAAGGGTGTGGTTGAATCTTCATTTGTAAAATTTGATGAAACCATTGATATTGCAGTAAAACTGGGTGTCGACCCGAGACATGCGGATCAGATGGTTCGTGGATCAATCATTTTGCCCAATGGGATCGGAAAAGAAGTGAAAGTGCTTGTTTTCGCCAAAGGTGAAAAGGAAAAAGAAGCAACCGATGCCGGCGCTGATTTTGTTGGAAATGACGACTTAATCGAAAAGATTAAGGGCGGCTGGTACGGTTTTGACAAGGCTGTTGCGACACCGGATGTTATGGGTACGGTCGGTAAAATCGGTAAAATGCTCGGCCCCAGAGGCTTGATGCCTAATGCTAAAACCGGAACCGTTACGTTTGATGTTGAACGAGCCGTCAATGAATTAAAATCGGGCAAGATCGATTACCGTGTTGAAAAAGCGGGAATCGTGCATTCGCCCATGGGCAAAGTTTCTTTTGGTCCGGAAAAAATTCTTGAAAATATGGTTGCATTTTTGGATTCAATTGTGCGGAACAAACCGGCTTCGAGCAAAGGTACATATATTCGAAGTATCGGTATTTCAACGACAATGGGACCTGGATTTAAAATTGATCCGGTTTACGTCAAGGATTTGTTGAAATAGAATCTTTGCAATTGACTGCTTATTAGTGCATGGCCATAAGATAAAGAGGCATTTTTGAAAATGGAATAGCCGGTGCGTCGGTTTTGTCAGCGTGCATCGGCAGCTCTATTTTTACAAAACCGTTTGGGTAATTCAAGTCTGATACCGTATTCCGAGTATTTTAAAACGCATTTTGTAAAGAATACTAGTGGGTTGATTTTTGTAGCGTTTTAATGGTTTTGTTTGTTGAATTAAAAATGTAATTAATGTGGTGTTGCGTTTGATGCTGCAAACACATTAACTTAATAAATAAAAAAAATCCTGTCAAAGACCGTAGGTTCACTGAATTACAGTGTATAATCGGATTCTCCGTCCTACCGAGGCAGTCTTGCTTTTTCTGTGGCTTCCTTTGGTTTTTACAGATTCAGAAAGGAGGTGTAAAAATGCTAAATAAGAGTGATAAAAAACAACTTGTTGATGAACTTCATCAAAAGTTTACCGAGTCCAAGATTGTTATTTTAACCGACTATAAAGGGCTTGATGTTGATACGATCAACCAATTGCGTCGAAAACTCACGGAATCAAATATTGAGTATCGCGTTGTAAAAAATACGCTGCTTGCCCGGGCATCTGTGGATACGGATGTGGCACTGGTCAAAGACCAGTTTAAGGGACCGACTGCCATTGCCTTGAGCTATGATGATCCTGTTGCACCGGCAAAAGTGCTGTTCGATTTTGCCAAGGATAATGATAAACTTGAGATAAAAGTCGGCGTGATGTCCGGTAAGATGCTGGATATTGACGCTATAAAGAGTCTTTCAGCGCTGCCTTCACGCGAAGTTCTGCTGAGTCAGGTGCTTTCAACCATGAATGCTGTGCCGACGGCCTTGGTACGTGCTTTGACCAATGTACCGGAGAAATTCCTTTATGCTTTGCAGGCAATCAAAGAGCAAAAAGAAGCAGCATAAACATTCTTTTTAAATTAAACTTTATTTTAACGATTTAACAAAAATATATTGAATTGATATATATATAATTTGGAGGTAAATCATGGCTGATATTACTAAAGATGATGTAATTGAATTTATAGCGAACATGTCGGTTCTGGAACTGTCTGAACTGGTAAAAGAAATGGAAGACAAATTCGGTGTTTCTGCCGCAGCACCTGTTGCTGTGGCCGGTGTTGCCGTAGCCGCTGACACCGGCGCAGCAGAAGAAAAAACTGAGTTTGATGTTATTCTGACCACTTTTGGCGACAAAAAAATTCAGGTTATTAAGGAAATCAGAGCGATTACCGGTCTGGGTCTCAAGGAAGCCAAAGCGCTTGTTGAAGGCGTCCCCACACCGGTCAAAGAAGGTATCGTCAAAGAAGATGCAGAAAAAATAAAAGAACAACTCGAAGCTGCAGGAGCTCAGGTAGATATTAAATAATTTTTTTTATAATGATTGCAATCAATTATTATAATATTAGAAAAATATGAAATTCGGCGCCCGGATGGTTCCGGGCTGCCGTTTTCGTGCTTTTTTTTAAAATACTGGAGTTGCCATGACAGTAAGCCCACCGAATTACAAGCGAATAAGAAAACATTTCGGCCATATAAAATCAATTGTGGATATTCCGCATTTAATCGGAATGCAGCGAGATTCATACAACCGTTTTCTTCAGATGGATGTTCTGCCGGAAAATCGTAAAGATAGTGGCCTGCAATCGGTTTTTAATTCTGTTTATCCAATTAAAGATTTTACCGGAACGGCCTCTCTTGAGTTTGTATCCTATCGTTTTGCTGAGATTAAGCATTCGGTTGGCGAGTGTATTAGCAGAGGTATGACATATGACATCTCTGTAAGAATCAGGGTCCGGCTGGTTGTTTATGATGTCGACAAAGGAACCGGCGTTTCCAATATTCGCGACATCAAGGAACAGGAGATCTATTTCGGCACCATTCCTCTGATGACTGAAAAAGGTACCTTTATTATAAACGGAACAGAACGCGCGGTTGTCAGTCAGCTCCACCGTTCCTCCGGTGTTTTCTTTGATCATGATAAGGGGAAAACCCATTCCAGCGGTAAAATTATATATACCGCCCGAGTTATTCCTGTCCGTGGTTCATGGATTGATATGGAAATTGATCCCAAGGATATTGTCAATATCCGTATCGACCGCCGGCGTAAATTTCCTATTACCCTCCTATTCAAAGCCATCGGGTATAATGACGATGATATTTTGTCATATTTTTACAGCCGTGAAAAAATTATTATTCAGAAAAAACAGTTTTTTAGAGAACTCAATCCTGAATTTTTAAAAGGCCAGCGCCCGGGAAAAGATATTGTCAATCCGGAAACCGGCAAAGTTGTTGTAAAAAAAGGCCGCATATTTACCAAACGGGCGATCAAGGAATTACAGGCTGCAGGTGTTGAACAGATACCCCTTGCAAAGGAAGAATTATACGGCCGCGTATTTTCAAGTGACGTTGTTCATCCAAAAACATCTGAATTAATAGCGAAATCAAATACTACCATTGATGAGGATTTACTGAAAGAACTGACTGTATCCGGTGCGGATTCATTTGACGTGCTGGTCATGGAAGGTCCGTATGCAAGTAATGCCATTCAGAAAACCCTGCTGGTAGACAAAGTTTCCACTAAAGAAGAGTCTCTGATTGATATATACCGACGGCTCCGGCCCGGCAATCCGGCGACGCCTGAAGTCGCACAGGAATTTGTTGATCATCTTTTTTTTAGAAACGCTTATTATGATCTCTCCGGAGTCGGCCGTCTGAAAATCAATCACCGGCTCAAGACAGACGTCCCCATTGACGTCAGAACGCTGCGAAAAGAAGATATCCTCCTAACAGCCAAAACACTGGTTGAGCTGCGCGATACCCAGGGGGCTGTTGATGATATTGATCATCTGGGAAACAGAAGAGTCCGGGCGGTGGGTGAACTTCTTGAAAATCAATACAGAATTGGACTGGTGCGGATGGAACGCGCCATCAAAGAACGGATGAGCATGCAGGAAGTTGATGCCTTAATGCCGAATGATCTGGTTAATCCCAAGCCGGTTTCAGCGGTGGTCAAAGAGTTTTTCGGCACCAGCCAGCTGTCCCAGTTTCTGGATCAGACCAATCCGTTGTCTGAAACCACTCATAAACGTCGACTGAGCGCACTGGGACCTGGCGGGTTGACCAGGGATCGTGCAGGATTCGAAGTCCGGGACGTTCATCCGTCTCATTATGGCCGGATCTGTCCCATTGAAACCCCTGAAGGTCCGAATATCGGTTTGATCGTTTCACTGTGCACGTATGCTCGGGTCAACGAGTTCGGATTTATTGAAACACCTTACCGGGTGGTAGAAAATTCAACGGTCACTGAAAATATCAAAATGCTCAGCGCGTTTGAAGAACAGGAGCATCCCATTGCCCAGGCCAATGCGCCGGTTGATGAAAACAATGAATACGTCAACCCTGTGGTTATTTCCCGCGTGGCCGGCGAGTTCATGCGGATCGGTCGTGAAAAAATTGAATTGATGGATATCTCACCGAATCAGCTCGTGAGTGCTTCGGCGTCCTTGATCCCGTTTCTTGAAAATGATGATGCCAACCGTGCGTTGATGGGTTCGAACATGATGCGCCAGGCCGTCCCGCTCCTGGACAGCCGTTCACCTCTTGTCGGTACCGGAATTGAGGGGGTTGTGGCAAGAGATTCGGGTGTCACGGTTGTTGCCCGAAGAGACGGCACTGTTGTGGATGTCGATGCGTCCCGTATTGTTCTCCAGCATGAACCGTCTGATGATCCTTTGGAAAAAGATGTCACGATCTGTAATCTGTCCAAGTTTATCCGCTCCAACCAGAATACTTGCTTTAATCATCGGCCCATTATTAAAAAAGGTGATTTGGTCAAAGCCGGAGAGGTCATTGCCGACGGTCCGGCAACCGAGAAAGGTGAACTTGCTCTGGGCAAAAATGTCACTGTGGCGTTTATGCCATGGGGAGGGTATAACTTTGAGGATTCAATTCTCGTCAGTGACCGGTTGGTCAAAGACAACGTTTTCACTTCCGTTCATATTGAGGAATTTGAAGTCCTTGCCCGTGATACAAAACTAGGCAAAGAAGAAATTACCCGGGATATTCCCAACGTGGGCGAAGAAGCATTAAAAGATCTTGATGAATGCGGCATTATTCGTCTGGGTGCGGAAGTCGGTCCCGGTGATATTCTGGTCGGAAAGGTAACGCCAAAAGGTGAAACCCAATTATCTCCCGAAGAAAAATTGCTGCGCGCGATATTCGGTGAAAAGGCCGGTGAAGTCAAAGATACTTCTTTGCGCGTGCCTCCGGGTGGTAGCGGTATTGTCATTGATGCCAAAGTATTTTCCCGCCGCGGTGTTGAAAAGGATGACCGCTCCCGGATCATTGAAGATGATGAGATTGCCCTTTTGGAAAAAAACCGTGATGACGAGCTGGTCATCATGAGAGAAATGGCAAAAAATGCTATCATCTCGTTAATCGCTGATCAGCAATGTGCCGTGGATCTGACAGACAGCAGTAAAGTCCTGATCCCCAAAAATACTAAAATTGATGCCAAGCATCTTGAAAAAATATCTCTCTCTAAGCTGGAAGCGCTTGAATTAATAGATGAAAAGGCCAATGAAGATCTTCATCAGCTGATATCTCTGTACCGTGAAAAGTCTGATTTGACGCGCCGGAAATTTGAAAATCTGGTCAGCACCTATGAAAGAGGTGATGACCTCCCGCCGGGCGTTATTAAAATGATTAAAATTTATGTGGCCATGAAACGGACTTTGTCTGTGGGTGATAAAATGGCCGGCCGGCATGGTAATAAAGGCGTTGTTTCAAGAATTCTTCCTGAAGAAGACCTGCCGTATTTTCATGACGGTCGTTGTGTGGATATGGTGTTAAATCCGCTGGGGGTTCCCTCGCGGATGAATGTTGGCCAGATTCTGGAAATTCACTTAGGGATGGCTGCCAAGGGCCTGGGCGATCAGATTACTGATATGCTTGAAGCTGAAAAAATCAAGGATTTAAGAAAGAAGTTTAAAACGATTTTTTCTGAACCTGAAAATAAATCTATGATAAACGATATGCCGGATGATTCTCTGGTTCAGTTTGCCAATCAATATAAAGACGGTGTTCATATGAATACGCCTGTTTTTGACGGTGCAAAAGAAGAAGAGATCAAGGCTTTTTTAACTGAGGCAGGATTGAGCACAACAGGTCAAATAACGTTGTTTGACGGTTGCACCGGCGAGCCTTTTGATGGAAAAGTGACAGTCGGTACCATGTATATGCTCAAACTCCATCATCTTGTGGATGACAAGCTCCACGCCCGTTCAATCGGTCCATATTCGCTGGTAACTCAGCAGCCCCTTGGCGGTAAAGCTCAGTTTGGCGGTCAGCGCCTGGGTGAAATGGAGGTGTGGGCCATGGAAGCATACGGCGCATCCCATGCTCTTCAGGAGTTTTTGACGGTCAAGTCGGATGACATGGCCGGAAGAACGCGAATGTATGAAAAGATTGTTAAAGGTCAAAATGTATTTGAACCCGGACTTCCGGAATCTTTCCGGGTACTCACTAAAGAGTTACAGAGTTTAGGTTTAGATGTAACCCTTCTTGAGGATAAAGAGTAAGGAGATCATCTTGGAAACTCTCTACGATTTTTTTGTAAAACCAATAAATCCGAGCCGTTATAAAGGCGTAAAGATTGCCCTGGCGTCTCCGGAACTGATCCGCAGCTGGTCGCACGGGGAAATCAAAAAACCGGAGACCATCAATTACCGGACTTTCAAACCCGAACGGGATGGTCTTTTTTGTGCCAAAATATTTGGTCCCACAAAAGACTATGAATGTAACTGCGGCAAGTATAAGCGGATGAAGCACCGCGGTGTGATCTGTGAAAAATGTGGTGTCGAAGTCATACAATCCAAAGTCCGTCGGGAACGTATGGCGCATATCGACCTGGCAACACCGGTTACGCATATCTGGTTTTTAAAAAGCCTGCCGAGTAAGATCGGAAACCTGCTGGACCTGACACTCAAGGCCCTTGAGAAGGTTATTTATTTCGATAATTATATCGTCATTGATCCCAAAGAAACCGGTTTAACAAAATTGCAGATGCTTTCCGAGGACAAATACCGGGAAGCCATCGAACTGTATGGACCGAAATTCAAAGCAGGCATCGGGGCGGAAGCTGTTCGCGAGCTGCTTGGCGAACTGGATATTGAACAATTATACAATGAACTCCGGGTGGAAATCCAGAATACCGGATCTGAAGCCAAGCGGAAAAAATTCGCCAAACGGCTGAAGGTGGTAGATGCTTTCCGGCAGTCCGGTCTTGATCCCACATGGATGGTCCTGGAAGTTATTCCGGTACTGCCACCGGAACTTCGGCCTCTGGTGCCCCTTGAGGGTGGCCGTTTTGCCACATCCGATTTAAATGACCTGTATCGACGGGTGATCAACAGAAATAACCGTCTAAAACGGCTCATGGATTTAAAAGCGCCGGATATTATTGTCCGCAATGAAAAACGGATGCTCCAGGAAGCCGTGGATGTGCTGATCGATAATGGCCGCCAAGGACGCGTGGTCACCGGGTCCAATAAGCGGCCGTTAAAATCGTTGAGCGAAACATTAAAAGGAAAACAGGGCCGTTTTCGCCAGAATCTGCTGGGAAAACGTGTCGATTATTCCGGACGTAGCGTTATTACCATCGGTCCGAATCTGCGCCTTCACCAGTGCGGATTGCCCAAACTCATGGCGCTGGAACTTTTTAAGCCGTTTATCTACCATCGGCTAGAGAAAAAAGGCATTGTTACCAATGTCAAAAGCGCTAAAAAATGGGTTGAAATGAAAAGCCCGGAAGTATGGGATACATTGGATGAAGTGGTAAAAGAATATCCCATTCTCTTAAACCGTGCGCCGACCCTTCATCGATTAGGTATCCAGGCCTTTGAGCCGGTACTGATAGAAGGCAAGGCTATTCAGCTTCATCCTTTAGTATGTACGGCATTTAACGCGGACTTTGACGGTGACCAGATGGCGGTTCATGTCCCGCTTTCACTGGAAGCGCAAATCGAGGCGCGGGTGTTGATGCTTGCTTCGAATAATATTCTTTCACCGGCAAGTGGTGAGCCGATTATTATTCCCACCCAGGATATTGTTCTGGGTATTTATTATATGACGCAGGGACTTCCCGGAGCCTTGGGCGAGGGGATGGTTTTTTCCAATCCGGATGAAGTCCGGGCTGCCTATGATGCCGGCGTCGCGGAGATACATGCGAAGGTCAAAGTCCGTCTCAATGGGACAATTTATGATACCAGTGTCGGGCGGATCCTGCTTTGGGAAATCATTCCAAAAGGTGAAAGCTTCATATTACGGCATATTATGGTTTCCGGTGAAGATACGGCAACGAAGATTGTTAAAAAACTTGGTGGCGGTGCTTCATTCCGGGATTTGGTTCAAAGTTATTCTGAGGCGTTTGATAAAACATATAACGGGAATATCGGCCTGCTTGAAAAAGATGAATTCCAGGAAATTTTTCAGGTGGATGATTCGGTTGCCGATGAAGTCTATTGTCTGAAACAAGGCGATGTTACCAGTATTATTGCTTCTGGTGGCAAATGTCATATTTTTCAGGTGGTTGAAGTCCGTAAAGAAATTCCTTTTGATATGGTTAACAAGGTTTTAAACAAGAAAGGCCTGCGTGAACTGGTTGACTATACATATCGTCATAAAGGCCCCAAAGCAACGGTTCTCCTTTCCGATCAGCTCAAGAATACCGGTTATAAACATTCAACTGCCGGTGGGTTATCTATATCAATTGATGCGATGATTATTCCGGAAACCAAATGGGATATTTTAAATACTGCTGAAAAAAATGTCGCAGACATTACCAACCAGCATATGGAAGGGTTGATCACCCAGGGAGAGAAATATAACAAAGTCGTTGATATCTGGGCCAAAGCCACTGACGATATTGCCAATGCAATGATGGATGCGATGGAAAAACCCTATATTCCCGAATCCTTTGAGCCGACTTCTGAAGAAATTGATAAACGACTCGTTAAAATAAGTGAAACCGGAGATACCATCAATCCGATATTCATGATGGCCGATTCCGGCGCCCGAGGCAGTAAGGATCAAATGCGCCAGCTTGCCGGGATGCGCGGTTTGATGGCAAAACCCTCTGGAGAAATTATTGAGACGCCGATTACGGCAAATTTCCGGGAAGGCCTTTCCGTGTTGCAGTATTTTATTTCCACTCATGGTGCGCGTAAGGGGCTTGCTGATACCGCTCTGAAAACAGCCAACTCCGGTTATCTGACCCGTCGTTTGGCAGATGTTGCCCAGGATTGTTCTGCTGCGGAATATGATTGCGGTACCCGGTTGGGGATTGTCGTGGAAGCCCTGATGGAAGGCGGCGAAGTGATTCAGCCGCTATCGGAAAGAGTTTTGGGGCGGATTACCTTAGAGGATGTTCTGGATCCCTTTACAGATGAAGTTTTGATTAAATCCGGTGAAGAGATTGATGAGTCAGGGATCCAAAAGCTTGATTCCGCCGGTGTGACGAGTGTCAGAATCCGTTCGGTTTTGACCTGTTCAACAAAAACTGGTGTTTGCGCGGCATGTTACGGCCGAGACCTGGCCCATGGCGGCCCGGTTGAAATCGGTCAGCCGGTCGGTATTATGGCGGCACAATCTATCGGTGAGCCGGGCACCCAGCTGACAATGAGAACATTTCATATCGGCGGTACGGCCAGTCGACGGGTGGAACAGGCGGATATCAGGGCCCGTATGACAGGCACGGTAAAATTCGGTTCGCTGAATATCGTTGAAAATACGGAAAAACGGACAATTGTTATGAACCGTCGCGGCGGAGAATTTTCCATTGTTTCAGATTCCGGCAGGGAACTGGAACGGTTTCCAATTATCTACGGCGCCGAAGTAATGGTCAAAGATGGTGAAAAAGTTGTTCAGGGGGATCTGCTTGCGACATGGGATGCTTTTTCAACGCCGATTATTACCGCTGTTTCCGGTAAGGCCAAGTTTGGTGATCTTGTTATCGGTAAGGGGCTTCAGGAAAAAGTTGACCCGGTGACCGGAAAGTCCAGTCTGACCGTCGTCGATTCCAAGGGCCTGGAGGCTGCCCGCCCGAGAATATCGATTAAAGATGAGGATGGGAAAACGGTTGTATTGCCCGGTTCAGGTACGGCCCGTTATTCATTGCCGGTTGACACCATTTTAATGGTAGAAGAAAATGACTATGTGTCTGCGGGTGATATTATCGGTAAGCTGCCGAGGGAAACAACCAAAACCAAGGATATCACCGGTGGTCTGCCCCGAGTTGCAGAACTTTTTGAAGTCAGAAAACCAAAGGAAACCGCTGTATTAAGTGAAATCGACGGGTATGTATCCATTGGTAAAACACCATCCAAAGGCAAACAGAAAGTAACTGTTACCCCGGTTGATGCAGGGGAGAAAAAAGAGTATCTGATTCCCCGTGGAAGGCATGTCGGTGTTTATGATGGTGATTATGTAAAGGCTGGTGAGCAGCTGACCGGCGGCAGTCCCAACCCCCAGGATATCCTCAATATCAAAGGGGATATTGCTCTGGCGCGATATCTGTTAAATGGTGTCCAGGAAGTGTATCGTCTCCAAGGGGTGCGAATTAATGATAAGCATATCGAAATTATTATCCGTCAGATGATGCGGCGGGTTAAAATAAAAACCATCGGGGACTCTGCATTTATTCCGGAAGAACAGGTGGATAAAAACAACTTTGAGGCCGTTAACCGGGAGATCATAGAAAATGGCGGGACGCCTGCTACGGGCGAGCCGTTGATTCTTGGTATCACAAAGGCCTCTCTGTCAACGGATAGCTTTATTTCAGCTGCATCTTTCCAGGAAACCACCAAGGTGCTTACGGATGCTAGTATTTCCGGTGCTTATGATTCCTTAAAGGGGTTAAAGGAAAATGTTATCATGGGCCGGTTGATTCCCGCCGGAACCGGAAGGAATGAATACCGCTTACCGGAAATTGATGTTGAAAATTGATGACCGATCAGTCCGTGACAAACAAATGAGAATATAAGGGTATGGAATTATAATTTTGGCTGTTATATAAAAAGCTATGCAAGATGATAAAATGCTTGACATGGAGTAACTTTAAAGCTAAAAATTATACTTTTTTAATTCATAATGAAAATTGATTTTTAAGGGTTTAAAACGATGCCGACAATTAATCAACTGGTTCGAAAAGGCAGAAAACGGATCGTGAAAAAGAAAAGCGCCAGAGCGCTTCAGGGATCACCGCAAAAAAGAGGTGTTTGTGTGCGTGTCTATACGGCAACGCCAAAAAAACCCAACTCCGCTTTGCGTAAGGTCGCAAGGGTCCGTTTGACTACCGGTACGGAAATTTCTGCGTATATCCCCGGGATCGGTCATAATTTGCAGGAGCATTCTGTTGTTCTGGTACGTGGGGGCAGGGTAAAGGATTTACCTGGCGTTCGATACCATGTGGTCAGGGGTGTGCTTGATACCCTTGGTGTTTCCGACCGCAGGCAGGGAAGATCAAAATACGGCTCCAAGCGTCCCAAATAGTTTGTGGGTATTTGAAAAAAAATAATATTGAGTCAAGGATATGGTGTAGTCGATGCCAAGACGTAGGGAAGTCCCAGTAAGAAAAGTTGTGCCGGATTCAAAGTATAATAGTGAGTTGGTTTCCCGGTTTGTAAATTGTATTATGCGTGACGGGAAAAAGAGTATTGCACTCTCTATAATATATGATGCGTTTGATATTGTTGAAAAGAGAACCAAAGAGCCACCGTTGACGATATTAGAGAAAGCATTTAATAACGTTAAGCCTAAGGTTGAAGTTAAGTCCAGGCGTGTTGGAGGGTCAACTTACCAGGTTCCCACAGAAATTATACCGGCGCGTAAAGTGGCATTAACGATTCGTTGGATTCTTAGTTTTGCCGCCAAGCGATCGGAAAAAAGCATGTCACGGAAACTTGCCGGAGAGCTGATGGATGCTGCCGAAGAAAGGGGCGGGGCGATTAAAAAACGCGACGATACCCACAAAATGGCAGAAGCAAACAAGGCGTTTGCACATTATCGCTGGTAGGCTTTTAGCTTGCTATGTAGTTGATATGATGATTTATTAATTGGCTTATTATTAAGGTTTCTTGCCCATCCTGTGTATCGGATGGGCAAAATACTTGAATTTAAAGATATGGTAGCCTAAAAATAAGAAAACAGAATAAGAATACGGACTCATTGTTGACGGGGTACTGAATAATCAGATTCAGCCCTTTTAACTGGGAGGATGGGAAAATGTCAAAACAGAAATTTGAGCGAACCAAACCGCATGTGAATGTAGGAACAATTGGCCATATTGACCATGGAAAGACGACATTAACGGCAGCGATAACCAAGTTAAGCGGATTAAGAGGAATGGCAG
>JAQYVU010000204.1 GCA_030145385.1 Desulfococcaceae bacterium | reverse complement strand
CAGTGTCTCCATGCGATCCGGAAGAATACAGGATCTCAGGTGACTGGCTGCTAGCCGGAAGCAAATTAATCAGTTTCATGGTTCCCCAGATTAATGCAACGGCAATAACAATGCCGCCGATAATCCGGGCCCATACAAATATCTTAAATTCTTTGCCTTGAACAGTATCAGTGGATTCTCCCATTTTATTTCCTCCTGTGAATGCTCCGCTTTATATGGAAATACCGCAGAGGGTTTTGGATATAAATTTTATTGTTTTCTGAGCTGCCGTATATCACCAACTCGGATTGTTAAATTCTCATCATCAAAATATTCCAGCAGGGGTATCGTATACTTTCTTGATGCGCCTGTCATCTCTTTAAATTGGGGGGTCGAGATTTCTCGGTTTGATTTTAAAAAATCCGTCAGCCGGTTTTTCAGATCCATGATGATATCTGCGTGAAAAAAAAGTTCTTCTTTCACTTTGATAATGGCACCTTCCTTGACCAGCAGCATAAGCACATTTTTCGATTCCTTCGGGTCAGTCTCCAGGGTGCCTGCCAGTTCCTTGAAATACGGCGGCTGAAGTTTGCTGCTTAAATACGTATCAATGATTTTCTTTTTGATATCGGACTGGTCCGCTTTTAGCGTGACTTTATGGCCGGGTAGGTGGACATTGTTTTCCGATACAACAATTCCTTTGGATTTGATCATCGCATTGAGCAGGTGATTGAACAGTTTGTCACTCATAATCGGCGGAAATTTGGAATTCAGTTCCCCTTTGGGCATTCCGCTTTTCAAAGGGTGGTCAGAATGGTATTGAGTCAAAAGTTCCGAAACTTTTGCCATAAACTTCTCAGACGTCTTCTGGTGAATATAGCGTTTATTTTCCTTGTCCGTCTGGATGATCAGCTGTTTTGACAAAAGTAATTGAATATATTTGTCCAGCTGTTTTCCGGATAGATTTGTCACTATCGGCAGATCAGTATACATTATCTCCCCATACCCGGCTTCTTTCGCATTCAGGAGAATAAGCGTTTCTTCGTCAGCATTTGCCAGTGCGGAAAGGTCGGCGTTCGTTTCATCTTTAAACCGTTTGTGCTTGTTTGGAATCGGATTCAATATCCGGCCGCCGCCAAGGGTCCGCACCGGTGAATAGCTCCGGATGACAAACCGGTCGTCTTTGACGCACGCAATCGGGGCATCAAGGCGCAGCTGGACAACAGCGGTCTCCCCGGGTTCAAGGGTTTCCCGGTCCAGCAGAATGACGTTACAGGGAAGTTCACTGGTGCCGGTATGCAGCCTCACACGATCCCGGTTTTTAACCGGCCGGACATTGCTTTTCAGCAGGTGGAGTTCAATATCCAGCATATATGAGTTTTTCAGGGTTTCTAAACGGCCAATCACATCTCCCCGGTTGACCGTTGCCTTTTCAATCCCCTGGAAATTAATGGCGGTCCGCATGCCGGCTTCGGCGGTATCTACCTGTTGATCATGAACCTGAAGCCCTCTGATTTTGGATTTTGTATCTCCCGGATAAATCATGACGGTTTCACCCACCGAAATGTTCCCGGATATCAGTGTGCCGGTAATGACCGTTCCAAACCCTTTCATTGTAAAAACCCGGTCCACCGGAAGACGGAACAATCCGCTCGGCTTTTTAACCGATATTTTAGAACAGAAACCGTCAAGCTCGGCGATGAATTCCGGTATCCCTTCACCTGTAACAGATGACACCGGGATAACCGGCGCGTTTTCCAGAAAAGTGCCTTCCACAAACTCCATGAGGTCTTCTTTGACAAGTTCCGCCCACTCAGCATCCACCATGTCAATCTTGGTCAGGACGATAAATCCGTATTGAATGCCGAGAAGCGTGCAGATCTCCAGGTGTTCGCGGGTCTGGGGCATGACCCCTTCATCTGCGGCAATGATCATTGCAACCACGTCGATTCCGGTCGCGCCGGCCACCATGTTTTTTACAAATTTTTCATGCCCCGGCACATCGACAATGCCGATATGAATTCCGCTGGGAAGGTCTAAGGAGGCAAAACCCAGTTCAATGGTAATGCCGCGCTGTTTTTCTTCTTTTAAGCGGTCGGTGTCATAACCGCTGATGGCTTTAATCAGGCTGGTTTTGCCGTGGTCGATATGTCCTGCGGTGCCGAGAATAATCTGTTTCAATTTTTTATCGTCCTTTTATTTATCCATTTTTTTCTTTCTGAAATACTCAAATCCATAGGATGTGCCCAAAAGAAAAAACGCAAGACCACCGATGAAAGGCAATTGGGCATCCGGTCTGAACATTTTACAGATCACAACGGCAAAAACACAGCTGAAAATGGCCCTGAGAATAAAAATCATATATTTAGTCATGTCGGTTACCTTTATTTAATGCATTTGAATAAAAAAATGTAATAAAAATAGAATCTATGGTCAATAGCAACTTTCTTAACGCTATGACAAAACCGGGCTTGCGATTGCATTATTTTAAGAATATAATAAAAATATCTTGAAAAGATAAAAACGGTCTGTTAAGTATTGCTACTTTCTATGGTGGGTGTAGCTCAGTTTGGTAGAGCACCTGGTTGTGGCCCAGGACGTCGTGGGTTCAAGTCCCATCACTCACCCCATCAGAAAAAATAACCGTTGCAGACTCCCCTGTTGCAACGGTTTTTAGCTTACGCGCCCGTAGCTCAGCTGGATAGAGCGCCGGACTTCGAATCCGTAGGCCGCAGGTTCGAATCC
>JAQYVU010000117.1 GCA_030145385.1 Desulfococcaceae bacterium | reverse complement strand
CGGGCGGCCGATGTTAAAGGATCTTAACGATGCGATCGCAGCCCTTACACTGGAAGATGTGCTTGATCCTTTTTCAGCTACCACTAACCTCCTCAATGAACTTGGCAGCACGTGGCAAGAAATCAAAAAAGCCGAACGCAGATCTGAAGTGATAGGGTTCGTCGAGAAGGCAAGACTTGATTTGCTCGTTAAAAAAGCAAAAGAACTGACTGGCGATGAAAGTATCCGTTTCCTGATCGGTGAAGACGTGGCATCTGAAATGATCATCAGCGAATTAGGCATTACCGAGGAAAAACTGGGCGAGGTAATCGCTGCGATTGCCGCAGAAAAAGCAGAAATAGCAAGAGTGACGACACTGCTCGCGGCGGTTGACGGCAAGTCTGACGATGAGCGGATAAAGCACCTGGTTGATAATAATGTTGTCGAAGATTTGATCATAGAAATGGCAAAAGTTGACCAGACAGCGATTGACGGTGTCAAAAAAGCCATGGAAGAGGAAATCAAGGAACAAGAACGGCTGGCAGCAGAAGCAGCAGCCAAGAAAAAGGCAGAGGCTGAAGGGCCTTCTTTGGATGCAATTGCTCCGGATCAGATGATTGAATACATCGACTCCATCCGTGAAATTATGGAATTCAGTGAAGAGGAGAAAGAAATCAGGGTCATGTGCGAACAAAGTTCCATCCCCAAGAGCCTTGTGGACATTGCTGTTTCCGAACCAGACAAACTGGATGAACTCGAAAAAGCAGCAGAAGGATAATATTGTTATCATCCCGGCAGTTTTAAGGAGCGCAGAGAGCCCCGACAAATGAAGGCCAAGGGGCAGGGCGTGTTTTCTTTGATGGCTTCTTGAAAAACCTGTTGATGTGGCTTTGCGCCACTGTATCAACAAATAACAATCTATTTTATCGGCATTTATGAAGTTCTTTGGAAGTTCAAATTCTGTGTTACTCAGCAGTCTTCGTTCTTCAAGGTTTTTTACATAAGAATCATCACTCAGAATTTCTGCGATTTGCCTGTTTTATGAGATTGGTGAAACTTTTTCTTTGCCACCGGGTTTTATTTTTAAATGATCGTTTTCTTTGTTCATCAAGGAAAACGATCATTTAAGCAAAAAATACTTTTTTAAAAAATCCATATTTAACAGGGGGTGAATATGTATTTAAAAAAAGTGACGCTGGTTTTAATTATCAGCATGATTGCCTCCTTTTCTTTTCGCATAGTCGGCACGCTTGTTCCTTTAATTTTTCAACATATCGCTATTGCTAAAGCTGCCATCCTGATAAATTGCTTTTTCATACTGACCCATCTTCTGTTCTGGCTGGTCTTTTACCAGGAATACATTTCTTCGAAAAAACCCGCTCTGAAAAAAAGCTGCATGTTTGCGGTTGCCGGATCAATTGCCGTATCCATACTTTACTTAAAAAAATTCCCGTTGGTATTTGATTCGAATCCGCAATTCCCGCAAATACTTGCCAGTCCCTATGTTGACGCGGTCGTGCCGTTAATCAGCGTTGTTTTTCATCTGGTCTTTTTTGTGCTGTTCAAAAACGCTTTGGCGCCGGACGAAAAACCGATGTTAAACACGCCTGTTTTATCGATTATTTTCGGGATATCGATTTATATGGGGCTTCATTTGATCGTTCTTGTAAATTTTCTTGCCACACAACGGTTTGCAAGGCTGGAGCACATGCCGCAGGCGGCGGCTATGGGCACGGTGCCGTTAATTGTTGTGGCTGTTTGTTTAGTTTTATTTTTTTATTACCGATTTTATTGCTTTATAAAGGAGTCCGCTTATGAGTCAGATTAACATGACCCCTTATCAGCCGTACCGGAAAATGGGAAAAACCTGTGAGTTAAGAGAAATAGGAGATAAAAAAGTCATCTGGCCGCTGGTCGACCGTATTGATGCGGACAATCCTAATTTCAGGCTCCGGGCCATTACCCGAAACGATGTTGACGCAGTGGCTGAACTCTGGCGCGCTTCCTATCCGGAGGTTTATGGCTCCGTCCATGAATGGATTTTAGACCCGGTCGAATATCAAGAACGCGTCGCGTTTGCCGAACACTGGGAGGATCATTGTGTTTCCCGGCCCCATGCCGTAATGGTCGGAGAAGACCTTGAGACTAAAAAAATCGTGATGTCGAGCATCTATACCAAGTGGGACAAAAACCTTCAGGTGGAGGCCAGCTTTATTGCCATCCATCCGGATGCCAGAAAGGGGAAGATCGGCACCAGCATCTGGTCGAACCTGGCTTCCTTTTATCAGTGGCTGGAAGGGTCCGGCGCAGAATACGTGACCGTGTTCTGCGAAACATGGCACAATATCACCCAATATATCTGGTTTAAACGCATGGGGTGGAAAATCGCCGGCATTTTTCCCGGCAACTTCACCCGGTGGGCGGGCGGCAGCAACGAATACCGGGGATGCACCATTCATTTTTACCGGCTGCTCAATGGCGGCGATAAGTTTTCCAGCCTGCCGGAAGAGTGGGATCTTCTGCCGGAAGTTAAAGAATTGTGGGAGTGTATGGAACGGATCAACGCCAATTCCGCTGAAGAAGGTTTATAGCCGGGGATTCGGGCTCGAAGCCGGTGTGCGGCCGGTTGACATGAAAATGCATCCATGTGATAAATTTGAAAAAATGTATATTCGAATTGATCAGGAAGGTTTTATCTTTATTGCTGTTAAGAAAGGATCTGCTGTTGAAAAAAAAATCCCCCTGGCTTCTGGCTGTTTTTTCAGGAATTCTTGGTTTTCTGGGGTATGTCGGCTTTAATCAGTTTTATCTGGAATGGGTGTTTATGGTTCCGCTGCTGGTGGCCATCCGGGATAAAACGCCCGGCCGCGCTTTTTTTCTGGGATGGGTGACCGGCATTGTCGGGTATGCCGGGGGATTTTACTGGTTTACTCACATGCTGACAGTCTTTGTCGGCCTGAATTTCTTTTTTGCCGGCATCGGGCTGTTGGTGTTCGCGGCCTTTAACGGCCTGACATTTGCAATTTTTGCCTGGGCGCTCAAGCGTCTTCAGCTGAAAAAAGGATGGTCTGTCTGGTGGATGGCTCCGGTCATCTGGGCAGCCATTGAAAACATTTATCCTTTTCTTTTTCCCAACTACATCGGCGCAAGCCAGTACATGCTACTGCCCCTGATCCAGATCGCCGATATCACGGGAATACTCGGAATTTCCTTTCTGGTGGTCTGGTGCAATGCAACGGTTTTCACCGTGATGGAAAGCCGGCTGACCGGCAGCGGATTTCCCTTGAAAAAAGTCAGTGTATTTGCTGCCGTCATTCTGTTAACAGGGGTGTATGGCCTGGTCCGCATGGACCATGTGGATGCGGCAGTTGCAAAGGCTTTGAAACTAAAAATGGTGATGATCCAGGCCGGGGAGGGCGGAATCGCCAAACACGAAGACCCCTGGCGTTTTCTGAACCTGCACCAGGACCTGACGCGGGCAGCGGTGTTAGAGCCGTCAATCGCGGACGCAGATTTGGTGATCTGGCCGGAATCGGTGCTTACCACGCCCATCAGCCGTAAATCAGAACAGCTGCCGGACAAGTTGTTCAAAGAAATGGGCAAACCTGTCCTGTTTGGAACATATTCCGCTGAAAGACAGGGCGGAAAAATTAAAAATTATGTCAGCGCCGTGATGGTGGATGAAGAACTTCGCGTGAAAGGTCTTTATGACAAACAGGTTTTGGTGCCATTCGGTGAATATATTCCCCTGGGAGACCTGTATCCGGTGCTGTATCAACGACTGCCCTATACCACCCGGTTTTGGCCCGGAAACAACATTGAGCCGTTTGTTTTTAAAGATTACCGGTTTCAGATCAATCTCTGCTATGAAGATCTTTTCCCGAACCTGATCCATCAAAATATGATTAGCGGTGTTTTCTTTGGAAAAGAAATGCCGCATGCCATCATCAACCTCACCAATGATTCATGGTACGGAGATACGTTTGAACCGCTGCAGCATCTTGTCAATGCCTCATTCCGGGCCATTGAGCACCGCCGCCCTCTTGTGCGTTCGACCAATACCGGCATCAGCGCCTTTGTTGATCCGGTGGGCAGACTGGAAAAGCGAACCGCCCAGTGGACGCGTGAAATCATCGCCGACAACGTTCCGATGATGACCGGCAGGACCATATACAGCTATGCCGGGAACTGGCTTGGGGGGCTTTCCTTATTGATAACGCTTGTATTAATCGGCTTGTCATACAAAGGCAGGAAACAGAAAACATAAATCAGATAAATACTTTCTGCGTATATCTGAAAAAGATTCAAAAGAATATTGTAAAGCAAAAAAATCAGATCCGCATTCATGCCGGAATTTGAAAAGAAAAGCTGCGGGCATCATCCAAAAACAGCATGTCCTTTCTTGTCTAAAAAGTTTGGAGTTAAAGTCGTTTGGTTTATATTTCGATAATTTTAGAAATATAATTGACATTTGGATTTGTAATGAATATTATATTTCCATGGAACTCGAAATAACAGCCAGGCGATTAGCCGAACTGGGAAATACCACCCGGCTTTCAATATTCCGGTATCTGGTGAAAACCGGCTTTGAAGGTGCACCCGTAGGGCAGATTCAGAAGGAGATCGGTATTCCCGCATCCACCTTGTCTCACCATATTAACCGGCTGGTGTCGGTGGGACTGATCCGCCAGGTCCGTGACAGCAGAACTCTTTACTGTATTCCGCAGTTCGAAGTGCTGGAAGAAGTCATTAAATTTCTGATGTCTGAATGCTGCGCCGGGGGGAAGTGCAGTTCTGGCATCTTTGAACAAACGCCCTGAATACGCGTATATTTTTTTGGGGTTATATTTCGATGTTTTTAGAAATATAGTTTTGGTTATAAGAGAACGAAATTTTTACTAAGAGGGTGTTGAAAAATGTCATGAGCGCCGGCAGGACAAGGCAAAATTCGGGCAAAAACCGAAGTTTATGTCTATAAATCAGCAATTTGTGCCGAATTTTAACGCCGTATTGCCAAGCGAAATAGTTTTTCAAATTTCTGCCAAAAAAGAGGAAAAATGTAAACATCCCATGAAGTCGCAACAAGGATGATTGAGTTTGCGGAAAAAAATATAATTGCAGTCATATTCTGATGGTTTCAGCGTTCGAATAATCAGAAAAAAAATAATCCGGGCCTGGTCCGCAGCATGTCCTGACTTGCCGGCGGCTGAAGGTTTTCAATGAAACCTGCGGGACCATGACAAGCGGGGCCGCAATCATTAAATAAAAGGTATTTTGTGATTAAAATTTAAGCCTAACGCATAAATTGGGGAAATAGCGATTTTCGATCGAACGCTATTCAGGCATTGAAGCAAAGAATTATATCTTCCGGCTGAAATGCCTATCGCATACACTGTTCCAACTCTGATTTCTGTCGGCAACTCCCGGTAAAAGCAGCGTAACCCATAATTAAAATAAAAGAGGGCTTTTTACAAAGCCAACATTAAATAAGGAGTACAGGATGAAAGCAGAATCCAATGATAAAATCAGACAAAGTGTGAGAAACAGCTACGCAGAAATCGCAAGAGGCCATAACACTTCACTCGAAGCATTAAAGTCGTCATTCTGCTGCGGTCAACCGGAAGATACCGCGTCCACGCAAAATACACCGAGCTGCGGCTGCAACGGGGAAGAACCCTCGTTTGAAGATTATACCAAATCCATGGGATATTCTGAAAATGATATGGACTCTGTTCCTGATGGCGCCAATTTAGGACTGGGCTGTGGGAATCCCCTGGCTCTGGCATCACTGAAATCAGGTGAAACAATAGTGGACCTTGGCAGCGGCGGCGGGTTTGACTGTTTCCTCGCAGCAAAGCAGGTCGGTGACACCGGTCAGGTGATCGGCGTTGATATGACGCCGGATATGATCAGCAAAGCCAGGGGAAATGCCTTAAAAACAGGGGCCAAAAATGTCGAGTTCCGGTTAGGAGAAATTGAAAATCTTCCTGTCGCTGATGCGGTTGCCGACATTATCATTTCTAATTGTGTGATCAATCTGTCACCGGATAAGTTAAGCGTTTTTAATGAAGCGTTTCGGGTATTAAAACCCGGTGGTAGACTGTCTTTCTCGGATATTGTTGCAACGGCGGATCTTCCGGAAGACATCAAGCAGAATCTGGCAGCGGTTTCTGCTTGCGTGGGCGGCGCAGCAACCATTGATCAAACTGAAACCATGCTCAAGCATTCGGGGTTTGAAGATATCCGGATTACACCAAAGGATGAAAGCCGGTCCCTCATCGATGAATGGGTGCCCGGTAAGCGTGCGGGCGAGTATGTCGTTTCAGCATATATCGAAGCCGTCAAACCGAACTGATTTTATCGCTTTCTTTTAACTTCATTCCTATTGAGTGACTTTCATAGGGATCCTCAATAATATTTTTTTGCGGCAAGAATCTTACGATTTGTAATTTCCGGTTTTTCTTTTTATCTCTTCTGGCTCGGCAGCTGACGTAAACATCATTTTTTCAAATGATACTCTGAAAGCATGAGTTGTTTTAATTCCAGGCTGATGCGGTTAATCATGAAAATTGTACATGATCTTTAATCCTTGCCATTTTAACGTTTTTTTATGGGTAATTTGGGATAGAGGGTACATTATGATATTTGAAAAACATTGGGATGCAATATTTTCCTGTACGGAAAATTCAAAGCTCGGGTGGTTTGAAAAAGACACCTCCCGGACACCAACATGGGGGAGCCGCCGCAGCCGATGAGAAAAAATCCCGCAAACGATAGGACTCCCGAAAACGTTGCCCCGCCGATGGCAGCGTTTCGGGATGTCGCACATTGTGATTTTCTGTAATTTCTGATTGCATCCGCGACAAATGCAAGGCACAGGGCATACGAATATCCGAACCAATATTCTTCCGATTTAATTTATTCGGAAAGCCACGAGGACTGATCCGGAAGCAAAGCCCATTGGGCCTGAACCGGATCCTGCTCCGGGAAAAGACCGCGCCATATAAAATGGCGTGATAAACCGGCCGCAAAAACTGCGGCCGGCAGGATTGATTGACGGCGCAAATGAATCGTTTTTAATTGCTCATTACCTTAACGGATTCTGCCACAAACAGCAGGCGGCCATCCTTGTGAGTGATTTTCCCGACCACACGCACGTCACTTGAAGGTTCCGGCATGTCGCCATCCCACTGAACCGCCAGGGTCATCGTATAGCCAGAATCGCCGCAGGTTTTGGCATCAGTCATAGAGCAGGTTTTTGCAGCTGATTTCGGGCAGGGTTTGGTGCAGCCCTTGGCTGATGCCTTTGGACAATCCTTTGCCGCTTTCATCGGGCATTCTTGCGAAGATGCCATAGGACATGCTTTGGTGCATGATTTATCGGCAGCCATGGGGCATTTTTTTGCGGATGCCCTGGGACATTTTTTGGTGCATGTTTTTACATCACATTTCGGTGTGTTCGGGCTATCAATCAAACCGATCAAATTGTCCTGGGGAAATACCTTACTGACAATCCCTTGTATCATGATATTGTCGGGGTATTGATCCGCGTTGCTCATCAATTGGCCGATGCCGACGGTGGTTTCAGTTAGTGTTGTTTCTTCGGCAGGTGCCATCTGGAAAACAAGAAAGACTGAAAAGACTGTTATGCAAATGATTTTAATAACTGATTTCATAAATTATAAATTTCCTTATTGTTTTTTTAGGTTATTGCTCCATTTTGATTTATACTGATTGCAAGCGTCGTCGGGTAAACCGGCGCCCGGATTTATTTTCATTAATCGGCTTAACTCTTAACAGCAACCTGTTTTTTGGGATGTTTCACCGCAGTCCTTTGGAAAATCGGGCGGGGAATCCGGTGATTCAATAACACAGCAGCAGGAATTGGTTTGAATGCCCAGTGCCGTATTGATGACCGCTGCCGCGCATCCCACGCCGGCATCAACACGAATGGCATCGGCCGGGCAGTTCATCCGGCAGGCCCCGCATTCCATGCAGGCATCCCTGTTGATGATTTCCGCTTTGCGGGAGTTGATTGCAAAGACTTCGTGCGGGCAGACTTCGACGCACATTCCGCATCCGATACATTTTTCCGGATCCAGTTTAAGTGTTGTCACATCTTTTAAATACATCAGGTTGTTCATCTTATTATTCTCTTTACGTATTAATCATATACAACGATCCAATCCATAAAACGATTCCGCAGAAAACAGCAGAAATTTGAAGGGGGACCGCGAGTTTCATCTCTTTCCTGACACCGGAAAGGGATGTATAAGTAGATGCGCCGGTAAAATTCATTCCCAGGAAAGAAGATAGACCCGAAGCGAGTAAAAACATTGAAAGAACTGAACCGGTTTGCAGCGTGTTTGCAGAAAACATGAGAAATAATGCGAAAATGACCACGGAAGTTATCAGGCCGGCCGCCATTGCTTTAAATGAGAATGCTTTTCCCGGCAGCCAGGGCAGGGCTGCGGGGGTGATGATGGTTCCGGCTGCCATGCCGCCGATAAGCATGATGATCGCAAAAAAGCTGTTTGCCACGGCATTTTCCAAAAATGATCCGGGTCCGAAGAATCCGCTCAGGACAAATATCACCGGCAGAATCATTGCCATGTGTTTTAAGGCCGGGATCAGTTCCATGGGAATCAGAACAAGGCGCTCGGTCAGGGGGAAATCTTTTTTCCGCATAGGCGGTGTTGAATGATAATCGGATTCAATAAATGCCGGCAGGTCTGTTGCCCGGATAGGGCCGTAAATTACTCTAAAGCCGGTCTGCTTTTTAACTTCATGAGCGGCGATTCCCGGTGCACCGAGCTGGGGAATGATCAGTTTACGGTGGGAGACCACTTGTGCCAGACGGCTTTTAATGATTTTGCGGACCAGTTCAGCGGTGCCGAACGTGCGTTTTCCGGCTGCGCACCAGACATTGATGCCGTTTGTATTTAAAACAAGAATCCATGCATTGATCCCGGGCAGGGCGCTTTTCAGCTTGTCAAAACTCAATTTGTAATTGGCGGTCACATAAACATCAGATTCACTGGTTGGGCTGCCGAGGGCGTAAAGGCCGGGATCAACAGTGTAATTCATCCGGTTAATCCCCCATCGGGCCTTGAAGGTTCCGAAGTGGTCAGCTGCGTTTAGCTTTGAACCGACCACGGGAATAACCTGGTCATTATGTTTGATGCTGCTGATCACAAACGTCTGGTTTAATCCGGGTAAGCCATCCAGGCTGTCACTGCCGGACGGTCAGCAGGCAGGAGCTGGTTGAAAAACCGGTTCATTGCTTAATGGTAAAACAATTGTATCTGTTGGTTGTTCGCTTTTTAGCATTTCTTTTTTTCAACGACCTTTTAAATATTAATTTTACAATACAATAATAATGATCCGGATAATTTCAAGATGATGGGAAATTTAAAGCTGCCGGCTTTGAAAAAACTTTTCATGTTAATTCAAACTTATAGCGTTGACGATATTTATTCACTATGAAATAATTATCTGAAATGTTGATTAAATTGTGTCTGAACAAAACATTTCACTTCTGTTTTGAAAATATCTGAAATTTAATAAAATAAATGTACCCGTTCACGGGGTCGAAATTATTAATTTTTTATAAACCACTGGCCTGTAATCGTTTACAGGGTGCCGCAGATGCGAGGCGCCGGGCTCGAAGACGTACTTGTCGTACTTCAAGTGCCCGGGAACAAAGCAGATGCGGTGCCCTGTGAACGCTTACAAATAAATCATTCCGGAGAAGCTGTGACTGTAAGCAATATCGGGTTTAATGAAGCCATTCGCCTGACAATGGATCATGCGGCAGCCATCGGAACCGTGAGTATGTCCGTGATCAAGGCGGCGGGAAGGATCGTGTCGCAAGATGTTTCTGCATTAGTCGATTCGCCGTCGGTTGATGCATCTCTTAAGGACGGGTATGCAGTGATATCAAGCGATATTACAGAAGCCATGAAAGCTAACCCGGTTAAATTGAAAGTGATTGCCTCGGTTGCCGCAGGAGATTGCTCGGGTCATCGTCTGCATTCGGGAGAGGCTATCCGGATTTTAACCGGAGCGCCTTTGCCGGAAGATGCACAGGCGGTTTTAACGGAGGAATTTACGGCAAATGACGGCGATTTTATCTATGCCCATGCTGATGCCAATCCCGGCCGAAATGTTCTGGAAAAGGGATCAGACGTCAGAATCGGCCAAACACTGGCCAGGGCAGGGCAGACCCTGACACCGCAGCGGATCGGACTTCTGGTTGCCGGGGGGGTAACCCATGTCACGGTGTTTAAAAAAACGAAAATCGGGCTGCTGGCCACCGGCAGCGAAGTTATAATGCCGGGACAGCCCATGAGTCCGGGCAAGGTTTATGCGAGCAATGTCGTGCTTCAGCAGGCCTGGCTGACAATGCTGGGGTTTGACGTGCGTGTTCTGTCGGCAATTGATTCGGTTGACCGGCTTGCGGAATCCATGCTGGAGTTAAGTAAAACGTGCGATGTGATCATTACGTCCGGCGGTGCCTGGAAGGGGGATCGGGACCTGATCTCATTGGTCATTGATTTTTTGGGCGGGAAAATGGTGTTTCACCGCTTGCGGCTGGGCCCGGGAAAAGCCTCGGGAATGGCAATTTTAAACGATCAGCCGGTTTTTTGCCTCCCCGGCGGACCTTCATCCAACATGTTTGGTTTTGTAATGATTGTGCTGCCTGCGTTGTACAAAATGTCCGGAATTGAACGTCTTCCTTTCCTGTCTTTGAAAGGGATACTTGCAAAAGACATCTCCGGGCAAACAGACTGGACCAACCTTGTTCAGTGCCAGATTATTAAAAACGGCCCGGATATTTTACTGAGCCCCCGGAAAATGAAGAGCCGGTTGATTTCTATGGCAACCGATCATGCGATTGTAGTGATTCCGGAAGGAGTTGAAAAATTTAAAGCCGGTGATATTGTACCGTTTATTTGTCTGGATGCCGAGCTGCTTGCATTCCGCATTTAATGGCTTCGCAAAAAGTCCAACTTCTGTGTTATGCTTCATCATTTGTCATTCAGCGTACGAAAAGTACGCCTCATTCCTCATGATTCACATGCCTTGAATTTGGACTTTTTTCTTTGCCATTCAGGAAGATGAAAATGATAACTTTTTTGTTCTCGTTCCCATGCTCCTGCGTGGGAACGCATATTAACTTTTTTTTCTACAATAAAATCTGATTTTCCAGAGACCGTGACTCTCCGGCGGAAATTGTGACAATGGCGGGTTTGCCTTTGACCGGGCATTTGAATTCACAGATGCCGCATCCGACACATTGTTTCAGGTCCACAAAGGGAAGCTGAATGTCAATTTTTCGTCCGTCCGGCTTTAAAATGACATCGTTTTTAAAATATATGGCTTTTGGCGAGGTGGGACAATGTTCTTCGCAGACAATGCAGGCAGTGTTGCCGTTCCAGGGAAGACATCGCCCCCGGTCTAAATACGCCGATCCGATACGAACCGGTGTTGTGATTTTTTCCTTTGCAGTGAGTTCTTTGATGGCGCCGGTGGGGCATACGCTCGTACAAAGGGTGCAGGTATATTCACAGTAGCCGAGCGTCATAATCAGGGTCGGGGTCCAGAATCCTCCAAGGCCGCCTTCACTTAATGCCGGGTTGATCACATTGGTGGGGCATACTTTCATGCACAGACCGCATCGCTGACAACGATCCAGAAATTCCGGTTCCGAAAGCGAGCCTGGCGGGCGAATCAAAGAAGGAGAAGATGTTTTCGATATTTTCCCGTCCAGACGGCCGAGAAGCGGAAGGGAAAGACCGGCCAGCAGTCCGCCCATTAGTGCCCGTCGGCCGATATCCGTTTTTGCATTTTTTCCGGTCAGGGGTCTGAAAGCAAAGGCCAGCGCGTCTTCTTTGCAGGTTTTTGTGCAGTTGAAACATAAAAGGCATTCAGCATTCTGCCATTGCTCACCAGGCTCCGGGGATGCAGCGCCCTGGCAGGTTTTGACGCACGCGCCGCAATGGGTGCATTTGTCTTCGTCTTTTTCCAGGGTCAGGATGCTGAATTTTGAAAAAGTGCCCAACAGTGCACCCAGCGGGCAAAGGAACCGGCACCAGAAGCGCGGCCGGATGCGGTTTAAAAACAGAATCACCAGAAATAAAAAGCCGATGATCCATCCGGTCTGAAACGCCTTGTTCTCATAGCCGAAAATCGGGGCGGCCAGGGCTTCGCCGCCATAACCCAGGTAATTGAATATTTTGATATCGCTGAAGGCCAGGGCTTCCAAAAAATCTCTTAAGCCGATACCGATGGCCGGAAGGATGGATGTCGTAAGACTTCGAAACAGAAAAGAAATGGGATCCATCAGGCCGGCATAGTTCACACCCACAGCAGCGGCCGCGATAAATGCAATCAGTAGAAAATATTTGACTCTCCGGCTGTTGCTGCGGCGGTTGGCATCGATCATGGCCCGGCCTTTCAAAGAGGGCCTGATTGATCCGGTCATGTGATGCAAGGTGCCGAACGGGCAGATAAATGAGCAGAAAAAACGGCCGAATACGATGGTTGCAGCAATCAGCAAAATCGCCCATCCGAATCCGGCCACCCACTGCCGCGCGGAAATCATTGATGACAGCCAGACCAGGGGATCGAGCTGAAAAAAGAAGGTCACCGGACCGGTAATGCGAATGTCCCGGGTTTCTGCAAAGGACTGGGAATAGTCCATGTAAACGTCCTGGGGAAGCTTGGCCCCGATCAGAAGCCAGATGAAAAGGCAGAGAAAAAACGCCTGACAGAACCGGCGGATCCGGACCAGGTGTTTTGTTTTCACAAAACCACCGAATGCTGTTTCACTTTTGCCAGATCCATTGTGCCCAGCCCCCATTTATCCGCTAATTTTATAAAACCGATATCCTCCGGTTTTTTACCGAACAGTAAAGCGCCCTGAGCATCGGCTGCCACCGGGTCCTGGCTTAAAATCAGGCGGTTCACCACCTTGACATCCGACGGGCTGCCTCCGGACGGGCCGTTTGAAATCATGATCCGGGTGGCATCAATTAAGGTAATATGCGGTTTGAAAAATTGCGCCAGATCAACGATGGTCTGGTGGATATCCTGGTGCAGCGCGCTGCGTCTTCCCCCGACTCCGCCGATCCAGTTTTTCATGCCCAGGGTCAGACCGCTTAAGCCATGAACTTTTGCCACCGGCAGGTTGATGACTTTGTCTGCTTCCACCAGCGGGGTAAAGACCGGCCAGACATCTAAGCGGTTGCCGTGCAGGTTCATTTTTTTCATCATGGAAGACCGGGGATGAATCAGGTCTGCGCCGGTTTTTTGTGCGACCTGACCGGCACCGGTAATGTAAAAACATCGTTGAACGTCATGAATCGTATTGTCGGCAATGCGTACTTTTGCCGCTCCTGCTTCCTGGCAGAGTTCGATAACGGCTTGAAGCACTTCCGGATTGGTTGTGGCTGCCAGGCCGGGTTCACGGGCCCAGGAAATATTCGGCTTGATAACCACCACGTCCCCTTTGGAGATAAAGCGACTCATTCCGCCGGCTTTTTCAAAGACTTTACGGGTCAATTCTTTCACTGAATAACCGGGCTGGCGGCCATGGCCTTCAACGATCCATTTATCGGGCGTGTCCGCAGCGTTTACAAGCTTTGTGGTAAGTGACAAGGGCAGGTTGCCGGCAGCCAGGATGCTGCCGGAAAAACGAATGATTTTTTTAAGGGAATCTCTTCGGGTAATAAGCTGTTTTTTCATTGGGGCACCTCCATTTAATAGTGAAGGAAATGAATTACATATTCGACTATAAGTTCGAGCGATACGTGATGTCAAGTTGAAGCGCAGTTATTTTCAGCATGGTCTCTTGTATCGGGATTGTCATGTTTCAGACAAAAATGTAACCAGATGAAAAATAAACGACAAAAAAGTTGTTTTACAATTCCGTCAGATATCGTTAATTAATTAAAATAATGAGCAATGATTTGGATATGCGGCGCTGGTATGATATTTGTAATGATATATTCAATAAATGATTATATTTAACAATTAAATGATTTCCGGAGGAAAATATGAGACCTGTATTAAATCCACTGGTGTTAAGTCTTAAAGAGTCCGCAACCCTGGCAATCAATTTAAAAGCCTTGGAGCTTCGCCGTCAGGGTGAAAATATTGTGCATTTCGGGTTCGGCCAGTCTCCTTTTCCTGTGCCGGAAATAATTCAGCAGGCCCTTGCAGATAATGCAGACAAGAAAGATTACCTGCCCACCCAGGGGCTGCCGGAATTGTGCGAAGCGGTTTCCTTGTTTTATAAAAATGAATTCGGCTATGATTTCAAATCGTCGGATGTATGCGTCGGGCCCGGCAGCAAAGAGCTGATTTTTCAGATTATCTACCTGATGGAAGGCCCGTTGCTGGTGCCGGTGCCGAGCTGGGTCAGCTACGGTCCGCAGGCAGCGCTTCGGGGCAAGGAAATCATTCCGATACCGACATCCCGGGAGAATAACTATCGTGTGACGCCGGAACTTCTGGACCGGGCCTGCTACAGTGCCGGTCAGTCCCAGAAGCTGTTGATATTCAACAACCCGAATAATCCGACCGGCGCGCTTTACCATGAAACGGAAATCAAAGAGATCGCTGAAATCTGCCGGGCATACCAGGTGATTGTTATTTCCGACGAAATATATGCAATGATCGATTTTGATCAGTGGCCCATGAGCAGCCTGGCGACTTATTATCCTGAAGGAACCATTGTTTCCGGCGGGCTTTCAAAATCATTTGCCGCCGGCGGTTATCGGCTGGGGGTTGTTCTGGTCCCGGATTCACTGGAACTGATGATGTCCGCCTTAAAGTCAGTGGTCAGCGAAACTTTCAGCGCGGTCAGCGCACCCATACAATATGCCGCATTAAAAGCCTACCGTGATTTTGAAGAAGTCCGGCCGTTTGTGGAAAAAACATGTGATATTTATAAATATGTCATGAATTATCTGCACACGCGCTTTATTGACATGGGGTTGAATTGTCCGAAACCCGCAGGTTCTTTTTATTTGTTTCCTGATTTTGACAATTTTCGAAAACCGCTTCATGAACGGGGGATTATCACCTCCAGTGCATTGGTTAATGCGCTTCTTGCAGAAAGCGGCATTGCCGTCCTGCCGGGGTCTGATTTCTATATGCCGGCGACCAACCTGGGCGTTCGGGTAGCAGGCGTTGATTTTGACGGTGCCCGAGCGGTGGAGACCTGGCCGGGTTCCGATCATGTGACAAAAGACTACTTTCATGCGTTTTTCCCGAAAATTGAACAGGGCTGCGAATTGATTCAATCGTTTTTAAACAGGTTAAACGGATAAGACGGGCAGTTGGTCAGAGTCAATGAGCTGTTATACGCATAGTTGTTCATCTAAAACTTTTATTAAATGTTGAAAACCTGGTCCTTTGGGCCAGGTCAGAGATATCTGGCTCTGCCCTGAATGATGATTTGGTTTAATTCGTAATCGTAATCTTTCTCTTAATCATAATCTTTTGGGCGAAAGTCTTTCATCAAAAGACAGA
>JAQYVU010000116.1 GCA_030145385.1 Desulfococcaceae bacterium | reverse complement strand
CGAATTTTAACGGCAAAGTATAAAAGCTTAAATTCAAGGCGCGCAAACCCTGAGCGATGATTCGTACTTGTCGTACTTTGAAGCAGCGAAGGATGCAGCGCAACACAGAATTTAAGCTTTTTACGAAGCCGTTAGACGTTGAAGCGGAAGTTTATTATATCCCCGTCCTGAACCTCGTAGGTTTTGCCTTCGAGGCGGAGGGTTCCCTTTTTTTTGGCGTTTGCCATGGAACCGGCGTCTATGAAGTCATCATAGGAAATGACTTCCGCCCGGATAAATCCTTTTTTAATATCCGAGTGAATGACTTCCGCGGCATCCACTGCTGCGGTTCCTTTTTTAATGGTCCAGGCCCGGACTTCATCTTCGCCCACCGTAAAAAAAGAGATCAGGCCCATCAGTTTGTATGATGCTTTGACAACCCGGTCAGTGGCAGAGGCGGATATTTCAAATTCTTCCAGCAATTCGGCTGCTTCATCTTCGGTCATCTGGGCCAGTTCGTGTTCGAGTTTTCCCCGGATAATCATGCGGTCTTCCGGCTCAAAAACCGGATCCGGCGCCGGCAGGGCGTCGTCTTCATCTTCATTGTTGAATAAGACGAGCATGGGCTTGCCGGAATAAAAGGCATACCCTTTTAATTTGTGGGCAGCGGCCAGATCGGGGTGGCGCCGCAAGGGGGTTTCCGATTCTAAGGCTTTAGTGCATTCTCCCAGCAGTTCGCGTTCTTCCGGATCGGGCTTTTTGGCTTTTTGGGCTTCTGCGTCCATTCTTTCAATGCGCTTTTCCGCCTGTGCGAGGTCCATCATGATCAGTTCCTGGTCCAGCAAGGAAAAGTCAGATGCCGGATCCGGTTCTTCAAGGCCGAACATTTTGAAATTCCGGATGACATGGATCAAGGCGTCCGCATCCCGGACTGCTGTCCATGAAGCATCTTCACTGCCTGAATCTTTAGCCTTGGCAGATTTTCCGGGCAGGAAATATTCCACCTGGGCGTAAATGGTTTTTTTGGGATTATAAATTTCACTGAGCCGGTCGATGCGCTTATTCGGCACCCGAATCGTTCCCAGCCGGTTTTCCATTTTATTGCCTGCCTCGGAAAATTCTCCGGTCAAAGCTTCAAAAACCGTTGTTTTTCCGGATCCGGCAAGGCCGGTAATGCCTAATTTCATGATATATAACTCCTACTTTTTTTAGAGTTAGTTTAAGCTTAATTATTTGAATTTATATTAAATAATTGGCATGTCGAATGCCATATGGTGTCCGCCAGTTGTTCAGGATCTGCTTCTAAGACGTCGGCGACCTTCATTAAAACGGAGCGGACAAATGCCGGTTCATTTCGCCGGGTTTTGTTTTTTTCCGGCGCCGGGGTGAGATAAGGAGCATCGGTTTCCACCAGGATCCGGTCTTCGGGAATATGCGGTAACAGTTTTCGCAAGTCTTTTCCCCGTGACAAAATGGTGACAATGCCGGTGATACCGATATGCAGCCCGAGTTTGAGGTATTCGTCCAGTTCATTGCTGTTGCCGCTGAAACAGTGTACCACACCTTTACACCCGTTGTCCGAACAATGTGCTTTTAATATCTCAAGAAATCTTCCCTGAGAATCCCGTTCATGGAAAATCAGGGGCAGGTTTAGTTTTTCCGCGGTTTCAAGCTGGCGGATAAACCATTTTTCCTGTGCTTTTTTTTCGGAATACATCCGGTTAAAATCCAGGCCGGTTTCCCCCCAGGCTTTTACCAGCGGATTTTTTGCCAGGGTTTTGAATTTTGTTAACACGTCTTCATTGCAGGATGATGCATCATGGGGGTGAACACCCACCGAGGCATAACATCCGGGATATGACGAAGCGATTTCAACGGCCTGGGCGCTGGTTGATTCGGTGATACCGACGATCATCATGGCATCAATCGATGCGGCATTTGCACGTTTGATGACCTGGTCCGTATCTTTGGCGTAAGCCTTATCGTTTAAATGGCAGTGACTGTCAAAAATTTTCATAATTTTATATATTATCTGGTTTGGTTTTATTTATTTAGTTTTCAGTCGTTTATATTAGCCGTTGAGCCTGTTGTAGAAATGGAAGTTTTTAATATCATTACATGTTTTAAAAAGCAAATGCTAACTGGGAAGTGAAGAAGGCTGAAGGTGAAAGGCTGAAGGTGAAAGGAAAAATCCGGCATCAGTTATTGAGGTCGGCGATACGTTATTTATAAAGAGAAATATCATACTGATGATGCAAAAGCGGGCCGTTGCCATGGCCGATGTGGGAGTCTTTGGAGATATCAATCAGGTTGTTGGTAAAGGATGCGGCCTTTGAAAAGGCAGCGGCCGGATCGAGGTTTTTGGCTAAAAATGCGGCAAATGCGGATGCAAAAGTGCATCCCGTGCCGTGAGTGTTTTTTGTGTGATAACGGGGATTGGTTTCAATGATTTCGGCAATGCTGCTGCCGTCTCTTAACAATAGAATGTCAGTAACGTTGTGACTGGCCGTGTCAACATGTCCGCCTTTTAAAACAATACCGAAAAGATTGTCAAATCGATCCAGCAAATCAAGCCCTGCCGTTTTAATGTTTGTGATTTCTTTTCCATACAGTGTTTTAAGTTCATTATAGTTGGGAGTAATGTAGGTGGACCGGGGAATGATATGTTCGGTAAGTGCGGCAACCGCCGGGTCGTCAATCAGGCTGCATCCGCTGGTGGATATCATGACCGGGTCGCAAACCACGGTGTAATCTTTTAGATACGGCGCGATGGTTACACAGATGTCAGCGTTTGGCAGCATGCCGAGTTTGATAATATCCACGCGAATATCCGATAAAACCGCATCCAGTTGCTGTTTTACAAAGTCTGCCGGAATCGACATGGCGGCAGCCACGGTCTGTGTGTTTTGAGCGGTTAACGCGGTGATGACCGATGCGCCGTAAACATTGACAGCGGTAAATGTTTTGAGATCCGCCTGGATACCGGCCCCTCCGGACGGGTCAGACCCGGCAATGGTCAAAACCGTCGGAATGGCATTATTTGATGGTTTTTTTAATGTGTTCATAAACCTTCTGGTTGGTACACACTTCATAATACTTGTTTTCAGTCTGTCCGATAATACCCAGATCCTTTATGGACATTTCAGGAATGTTGGCTTCCCTGATGATCAGGCGTTGAAAATTTCCGGCAGCTGTCGGGAATTTACCGGTGTAAAAAGTCAACGGTTCCTGGCCGATTTCCGGAATCTGGCATTCAAGACGCTTTAAGTGAATCTCTTTTGACAGTTTTTTAAATCCTTTGTGTGACAGCTGGACGCCTTTAACATTGTATCGAAGTGTTTTACTGTTAAATAAAATCGATGTTTCCGGGTTCAGGACCGGCTGCAGCTCATAGACATTAAACGGCAGTCTTTCTTTGGACAAGTGTTGGCGCAGGGTCTTGTCACACCGGGACAGGCGATCTGCGTCAGTGATTGCCGGGGAAATCATGATCTGTTTTTCTTCATCGTAAAAAAATGTCGGTGGCGCATTGGAAAATCCGACCCCCACCCCGAGTTCCAGTCTTGGCAGTCCTTTTTTTCTGTTTCTTTTATTGTATTTTCTCACAATCATAAGGATGTTGATTGCCAGGCCGCAGGCCCTTGATACGCTGTACCATCGGCCCGGAGCATCCTGGTGTTCAAATATGGAAAGAATAATGGCGTCCCCTTCGATGAATATTTTGACCGCGCCGTACAGGGACAGGAGCTTGCTGATCGGCTCAAAAAAATTGAAGCTGAAATTAGATGCGGGATTCAGTTTTTTGGATTTCATCTGTTCAATGATCGCGGATGAGCCTCTGACGTCCGCTTTGAGAACCGCATGGTTTATAATTGGTTTTTTATCAAAAACATCTTCATAAGATAATATAAACTCATAAAGACAGTGGTTGCTCCGGGATAGATTGATGATTTTTTCATCAGTGGTAATGTTGATACTGTCGGAGGTTTCCCTGATCAGCAGGTTGTTTCTCAGGTCTCTGTGATAATATGAAAAATCTTTCAAAAACCTGAGTAAATATTTTTTCTGGTCCTGCCGGGAAGTCGCCCGGATACTGCGTATGGTCCGTTTCAAAGGGGATAATGGAAATGATTTTCCAAAATATTTTTTAAAGCGCTTCAGCTTTCTGAGGGTGTTTTTTCTGGCTTTTGGAACTACCAGATACTGAAGGCATTCCTGGGGTGACAGGGGGGGGCAGTAGCGTTCAAACATCGGCCGCATCTGGTAGGCCGCGACAATCCCGTTTATCATTTTTTCTTTTGATATAAGCTTAAGTATTTGATTTAATAATTTTTTTTGGAGCTTTATTGTTTCTTTGACGCTTTGAATTTTTTGAGGGGCTGCATTATTTTGTCTGAGTTCTTTTAATACTGTCTGAGAGTGGAAATAATTAAATAGTTTGTCGATATTATCAATATGCTTAATCCATCCGTCCGCCAGGGTATCATAGGAGGTGGTGTAGCTTTTCAATGATTTATAATGGGTGTCTTCAGCTGTTTTTTCGTGTTTTTCTGATTGCCTGTCCATGCGGTTTAAAAACGCGGTCAACAGATTGATCAATGTATTATAGTTGACCGGGTCTTCCAAACGGTGCCCCATTAATACATAATTTTCAATCATAAAAAAGCCGTCTGAATGGGTGGCCATTTGCAGAATCGGGTTAGAAAAAAGTTCTTCCGGAAGCTGTGCATTATCTCCAAAATTGGACGTCCGGAGTTTGTTGACGTCATTTTGAACTTCAATGAAGTACTCGAAGAGTTCAGCGCCGACATTTCTGACAATCTGATTTTTTCTCTGAATAATGGATGCAACTTCTTCCCGGAGTTTTAAGGTCTCTTCCATTTGATGGGAAAATTCCTGTTTTCGGATCACGTTTTTGCAGTGCTGAATGGCTTCTTCATACTGGTTTTGAATTTCTTCAGTCAGCATTTTGACCAAAGCGGTCTGGGCCAGAAAGTCGATCTGAATTTCACTGTCAGACTTTGCATTATTGACGCCGTCAGTCAGAATTTCGGAGCAGAGTCTCTGAAACTCTGACGTTTCCTTAAACCAGTTGATTTCCGGATTGATAATAAAGGGTTCGGATGCTTCCGCGTATTTAATGATGAGTTCAAAAATAAAACGCTCGGTAACTTTTCGAAATTCGGAACTGATGTAAACATCATAGCGGACATTGTCGACACCGAGTTTGAGCCGGGTAAACGGTAGTTCGACGGAGTAGGCTTTAAGCTGGAATTTATTTAGATCAATATGGGTTCGCATTAAATAAAATCATATCATAATTGATGGTCATTGAATGAATTCTTTTCAAAATGCAGCAATATGGCAGAACTATTTATTTACGGTCAAGCCATTGGCAACTCCGCTGCTAATAGGAGTGGTCTTTTGACGGAAATGTTTTGTTCTGCACATCCGTAATATATTGCTTAATTCCTTCGGCAGCCTGTTGCCTTAGTGAAGCATACTGTTTGACAAACTTTGGAAGGCGTCTGTCCGTCATGCCGAGCAGATCATGGATGACGAGAATCTGGCCGTCACAGTCCGGACCGGCCCCAATGCCGATCGTCGGGATAGATATTGTCTGGGTAATTTCAGCGGCGATGTCTGACGGGATGCCTTCGAGGACCACGGAAAAAGCGCCGGCATCTTCCACCATCCGGGCATCAGACAACAATTGTGCTTCATCCCGCTGGACGCGGTAACCGCCCATCTGATGAACCGATTGGGGGAGAAGGCCGATATGGGCCTGGACCGGTATGCCGCATTCGGTAATGGCTTTAATGGTTTTGCTCACAGCAGCGCCCCCTTCGAGTTTGACGGCTGCTGCATTGGATTCTTTTAAAAATCGCCCGGCATTGGCGATGGCCTGCTCGATCGACGTCTGGTATGACATAAACGGCATATCCGCAATAACCATGGCATGGTTGACTGCTTTTGCGACGATTTTTGTATGATATACCATCTGGTCCATGGTGACCCCCAGGGTGTTGTCATCGCCGGCAACGACCATGCCTAAAGAGTCCCCCACCAGAATCATGTGGATGCCCGCTTCATCGGATATCCTGGCAAAGGGGTAATCGTAAGCGGTGATGGACGTGATTTTTTCCCCTTTCTGCTTCATGCTGTAAAGCGTGTTAATCGTAATATTAGACGGCATGCGGTATCTCCTTTTTACCTGAAATTCAGCGTCGCCAACCCAGGCAAAAACAGTTTGAAAAAATCGGTTTGTTGAGGTTTAACCACCTGTAATAAAGATAATTTTTTACTGTTTCGGCAATAATGTTGAAAAGAACATTAATATTGACTAAGTGAAACGTTTTACATATAAATTACAGATTGTACTTTTAATTTGTACATACAATCTATCTTGTTGAACTTGTTATAGTATAGAAAAAATTAACAGGCATTGCAAACGTAAAAAAAATTACACAGCCATCGCCTGATGAAAGAGTGATCGAACATGATACAATTAATCAGAGGCTTTAAAGATATCCTGCCGGATGAAACCCAGACCTGGCGGCATATTGAAGACACGGCTATTGCGCTTTTTCAGTCTTTCGGGTTCAGGGAAATCCGGCTGCCCATCGTTGAAAAAGCGGAATTGTTTCAACGGAGCATTGGAGAGCATACCGATATCGTTGAAAAAGAAATGTATACATTTGAGGGCAGCAAGAAGGAGCTGATTACGCTGCGGCCGGAAGCCACGGCTTCTGTGGTGCGGTCCTACATACAGCAGAAACTTTACGCAAAAGAGCCGATTCAGAAATTATACACCATCGGTCCCATGTTCCGGCGGGAACGACCTCAAAAAGGACGGTACCGTCAGTTTTACCAGATCAATGCCGAGGTTTTCGGGATTGCGTCGCCGTATATTGACGCTCAGCTGATTTTCATGCTCTGGACGTTTTTTACGCGGCTGGAAATCACCGGTTTGTCCGTTCAGCTCAATTCCCTGGGATGTCCGGCGTGCCGGCCGACATTTAAAGAGGCATTGGCATCACACCTGGCGTCAAAAAACGGAAAGCTTTGCAGTGACTGTGTTCGCCGGCAGGACAAAAATCCGTTAAGGGTGCTTGACTGCAAGGTGCCATCCTGCCAGGAAGTAATCGGTGATGCCCCGTCAATGGCGGATTACCTGTGTGAGGATTGTGCCCGGCATTTTACTTCGGTTCAGTCCGCCTTAGCGTCACAGGGGATTCCGTTTACGCTGAACCCCCGTTTGGTCAGAGGGCTTGATTATTATACCCGGACGGCTTTTGAAATTCAGACCAATGCGCTGGGAGCCCAGAATGCCATTGCCGGCGGCGGCAGATATGACAAGCTGGTTAAAATGCTCGATGGCCCGGAGCAGCCGGCCATTGGATTTGCCATTGGCCTGGATCGGCTGGTGGCGCTTGTGATGCAGGGATTGGCCCAAAAAGAACTGACCCCGGATATTTTTATTGCGGCTCTGGGCGAGGAAACCCGGGAAAAGACGTTTGAATGGTCATGCGCGCTTGGACTGGAAGGGATCCGGACGGAAATTGATTTTTCCAATAAAAGCTTAAAGGCCCTTATGAAAAGGGCGCACCGGATTGGTGCCGCCAATGTTCTGATCGTGGGCACCCAGGAGATTGAAGAGGGTGCGGTACTTTTAAGAAATATGCAGACCAAGGAGCAGGTAGCCATCCCCATTGAAGGGATGGTCAATCATATTAAAAAATATCTGACAACTCAGGATGGAGTTGTTTGAAAGGAGTTATTCAGTGATAGAACCATTGGGAGATATGCGGCGAACTCACCATTGCTGTGAGCTGGGTTCAGCAAATACCGGGAATGAAGTGGTGGTGATGGGATGGGTGCAGCGCCGCCGGGATCATGGCGGTGTTATTTTTATTGATTTAAGAGACCGTAACGGCATCACCCAGGTGGTGTTTAACCCGGAACACAACAGGCAAGTTCACGAAAAAGCCCATGGGATCCGGAGCGAGTTTGTTTTAGCCGTTAAAGGAAAAGTGGAAAAACGGCCGGAAGGAATGCGCAATCCTGATTTAGGTACCGGTGAAATCGAGGTTATGGCGGATGAACTCAGGATTTTAAACAGGGCGCAGACGCCACCGTTCATGATCGAAGATGATATTGATGTTTCCGAAAGCATCCGGCTGCAAAACCGTCATATTGATCTGCGGCGGCCCAAAATACAGAAAAACATCATAACCCGCCATAAGGCGAGTGCCGCGATCCGCAATTATATGAACAATAACGGATTTTTAGATATTGAAACCCCGGTTTTAACCAAGAGCACGCCGGAGGGCGCGCGGGATTACCTGGTGCCCAGCCGGATCAGCCAGGGCATGTTTTATGCCCTTCCCCAATCCCCCCAGCTGTTTAAACAGCTGCTGATGATATCCGGGTTTGAACGCTATTATCAGATTGTCCGGTGTTTTCGGGATGAAGATCTCCGGGCGGACCGTCAGCCGGAATTTACCCAGGTGGATATGGAGATGTCTTTTGTGGGCGAAGAAGATGTCATGGCCATCGCCGAGGGGCTGGTGTCGGCGGTTTTTAAAGAAGTTCTTGATATTACGCTGGATACACCGTTTAAGCGGATGACTTATGCCGAATCCATGGACCGGTTCGGACTGGATCGGCCGGACCTTCGGTTCGGGATGGAATTAAAGGATATTTCAGACATTGTCGGCGGTTCCGGGTTTAAAGTGTTTGCCAATGTCGTGAAAAAAGGCGGTATGGTCAAAGCGATGAATGCCAAGGGGTGTGAAAGTTTCAGCCGAAAAGAAATTGATGATTTAACCGACTTTGTCGGCGTTTACCGGGCCAAGGGGCTGGCCTGGGTCAAGGTCCGGGAAAATGAATGGCAATCGCCGATTGCCAAGTTTTTTACCGATGATGAAAAGCAGCAGATGGCGGATCGTTTGAACATGGAACCGGGAGATCTGATCTTTTTTGTGGCGGATCAGCCGAAAATTACCAATGATGCCCTGGGCAATCTCAGGAATCATCTGGGAGCAAAGCTGGGTCTGATGGATCCGAATGAATATAATTTTGTATGGGTCACTCATTTTCCGATGTTCGAATATGATGAAACGGAAAAGCGTTATCAGGCGCTGCATCATCCGTTCACATCGCCGCTGGAATCCGATTGCGGGTTGCTGGAAACAGATCCTCTGGCGATGAATTCAAGGGCCTATGATATGGTTTTAAACGGGTCTGAAATCGGCGGCGGCAGTATCCGTATCCATCAAAAGGACCTGCAGATTAAAGTATTAAAAGCTCTGGGTATGGAAAAAGAGGAATACGAAGAAAAATTCGGATTCCTGATTTCCGCATTAGACTCCGGCGCACCGCCCCATGGCGGCCTGGCTTTCGGCCTGGATCGCCTGATGACCATTCTCTGCGGCGGCGATTCGATTCGGGAAGTCATACCGTTTCCAAAAACACAGAAAGGCGCCTGCCTGCTGACGGATGCACCGTCACCAGCCGCAGCGGAACAGTTGATGGAGCTTGCGATAAAAGTTGATCTGGAATAATAATTTTTCCGGGGAGAGTTTTCTCCCCGGATTTTTTTTATCTTCTATATGAGTGGCTGCTCAGTTTCGGCCCCGATTAAATTCAGCATTTACTCTTGCAGATAATCTCTTCATAATTTTATGAAAAGACAGATACGTTATTCACGGATAAAGTGGTAAAACGTCACCATGAAAAGTTTTTTTAAGAGTATCTTCGGGGGAATATTATAGAAAATTGTGTCTGAACGGAAATGGACGTTTTTTGTTTAGGTGTATTATTTTGATATAAAAGGAGACATTATCCATATGCCGCACATGATCGAACAAAAGATCAAAGATCTTGAAGCAGAGGGGGTTAATAAGGTCAAAATTGCCTTAACGGACATTGACGGGGTTTTAAGGGGAAAGTATATTTCTCTGAAAAAATTTAAATCCGTGGCCAAGGCCACCGGCGGGTTCTGTGATTGTGTGCTGGGATGGGACTGTGAGGATCAGCTTTATGACAATGCGACGTTTACCGGATGGCACACCGCTTTTCCGGATGCATTGTTTAAAATCGACCTGTCCACGGAAAGGCGGCTGCCCGAGGAGGCTGATGTCCCGTTTTTTTTAGGGGAGTTTGTGCATCAAAACGATGAACTGCATCCCATTTGTCCCCGGTCACTGTTGCAGCGGGTGTTAAAGCGTGCGGAGGATATGGGTTTTGGCGTCAGGTATTCGTTTGAATATGAGTTTTTTGTTTTTAAGGAAACCCCCCACAGTGTCAGGGAGAAAAATTATCAGAACCTGACGCCCCTGTCTCCGGGAATGTTCGGGTATTCGATTTTAAGAAACGTTTGGCTGTCCGAGCTGTTCAACGAGTTTATCGAATATTTCAAAAAGCTTGATATTGAAATCGAGGGCCTTCATTGTGAGACCGGACCGGGGGTCTGGGAAGCGGCCATAGAATATGACTCAGGAATTATTCCGGCAGACAACGCCAACCTGTTTAAAACCCTGTCAAAAACCTTTTTCCAGAAAAGAGACATGATCGCAACCTTTATGGCCAAATGGTCCATGGATTATCCCGGCCAGAGCGGTCATATGCACCAGTCTCTGTATGATTTAAAAACAGGCACCTCTGTTTTTCATGATGCTGCCAATCCGGATTGTATGAGTGTACTCATGCGTCATTATATCGCAGGTGTATTGAAATATTTGAAATCGTTTCTGGTAATGTCCGCCCCGACCATTAACAGCTATACCCGATTGACCAAAGGCGCCTGGGCGCCTACGTCGGCAACATGGGGCATTGATAACCGGACCACGGCCTTGCGGGCCATTCCGGGGGATGTTAATTCCCAGAGGATGGAATTCCGTGTTGGTGCGGCGGACGGCAACCCTTATCTGGTGGCGGCCGCAGTTATTGGGGCCGGGCTGAAGGGGATTGAGGAAAAACTAATCCTGGGTGACCCGATTAAAGGAAATGCCTATGAAATCCAGGAAAGCCTTGACGAGGAACTGCAGTTTCCTACAAATCTGAGGGATGCCATCGCGCTTTTTAATCAGTCGGCAGCGGCAAGGGATCTGTTTGGTGATGAATTTGTGGACCACTATGTCAGTTCCCGGGACTGGGAAGTCCGGGAATATGAAAAGTTTGTGACGAGCTGGCAGCTTCAGCGCTACTTCGAAATCATCTAACCTGACCATTTCAAGAGCCGGAGCAGCGCAGGCACTTCGTTATTCAGCCATCGAAGTAAAGTACTACGTCTTCAGGCTGAAATGCCTTGTTCCTGCACCGCTCCGAAACTTGAAATGGTCAGGCTGCTTTATAGTTGTTTTGTTGGTTTTGATCATGCAAAAACTATCACATTTCCAAAATAGAAACTATTAGTTATTGTTTAAATTGCAGATACACATTTTAATTTTTTGAGAGTTTTTATAATGAACCAGTATAATTTTCCGACCATTATCTTGAGCGGGCAGGGAGCGCTTGCGGAATTTGTTAATCGCTTAAAGGCAAAAAAACATCAGCGGGTTTTAATTGTTACGGATGAAACATTGAAGGCCTGCGGGGTGCTGGAAAAACTCACTTCCCTGCTGGATGAACAGCAGGTTGCATTTTCCGTGTTTGCGGAAACCCGTCCCAATCCCACAGAGGCGGACGTTGAAAAGGGGACAGCGGTTTTTAAGCAATCTCAATGTGACAGCATTATCGCTTTGGGGGGCGGAAGCCCTATGGATGCGGCAAGGGCCATTAAAATAATGACGGTTCATGCGTCGCCCCTGGCCCAGTATGATGATGCCAAGGGCGGGGACCGGCTCATAACCGAACCGATGCCGCCGCTGTATGCCATCCCGACCACTGCGGGCACCGGCAGCGAGGTGGGAAGATCGGCGGTGATTATTTCAGCGGCAACCGGTAAAAAAACGATTTATTTTCATCCGGATTTATTGCCGGAGATGGCAGTTTTGGATCCTGAACTGACAATCGGGCTGCCGCCGCATATAACGGCAGCCACCGGAATCGATGCCTTTGTTCATTGCCTGGAAGCCTATTTTTCTCCCGGCTTTCATCCCATGGCCGACGGTATTGCGCTACAGGGGCTTGAGCTGGTCCTTGACTGGCTGCCGACAGCGGTAAAAGACGGTCAAAACCTGGATGCGCGGGAACGCATGCTGATCGCCGCCTCCATGGGGGCTACGGCATTTCAGAAAGGGCTCGGTATGATTCATTCCCTGGCACATCCTTTGTCCAGCCGCTGCAATATGCATCACGGATTGGCAAACGCTCTGCTGCTGGCAGCGGGCGTTGCGTTTATTGAACGGGCGGATCTTGATGAGGATCAGAAATTTCGAATCAAACGGGTGCAGTCTTTATTTGCAGCGGCAGGTTATGAAACCGGCCCGCTTGCAGACAGATGCCGGCAGTTTGTTGAGGATATGGGTATCTCACCGGGGCTTTCAGGTCATGGCGTTTTAGAAAAGGATCTAAAATCACTGGCCGAAGAAGCCTTGGAAGATCCCTGTCACCCGACCAATATGATTCCGGTGGGGCTTGCTGATTTGTTATCCGTATATAAGGCGGCATTGTGAAGGTTGCGCTGCTTCAATGTGATCATGTGGCTAAAGCGCTTCAGCCGGCACATGGTGATATCCCGGATCTTTTTAAAACCTTGTTTGGCAGGGTCGCACCGGAAGTGTCATTGGATGTGTTCAATGTTACCATAGGAGAATATCCAAATCCGGTCGATCACTATGACGGGTTTATCAGCAGCGGGGCGCGGTATTCGGTTTATGATAAAGAGCCGTGGATTCTTTGTTTCAAGGAGTTTGTCCGTGACCTCTATGATCATGGCAGGAAATTTGTCGGTATCTGTTTTGGCCACCAGATGATTGCCGAGGCTTTAGGGGGTAAATGCGAAAAAGCAGACCAGGGCTGGGGGGTTGGCGTTAAAGAAGTGGTGATGCATAAAAAAATGCTATGGATGCAGCCGGAACTGGACAGTTACCGGATGATTGTCAGTCATGCGGACCAGGTCACAAAGATTCCTGAGAATGGAGAAATCCTGGGTGGAAATTCCCATTGCCCCTGTTCCATTTATACGGTGGGAGAAAATTTTCTGGGGATTCAGGCCCATCCGGAATTTACGCTGGCTTTTGAAAAAGATATTATGAAAATCCGGCAGGATCGTATCGGTCAGGCAGCCATTGATGCGGCCATTCCGACATTGAATGAAAACACTGATGAAGCGATTGTTACACGCTGGATTATAAAATTTATTCAGGGAGTTTAACAATGTACGGGTTTATGGGGAAAATACTGGTTGTTGATCTGGGGCGGAAAGATTTCAAAATTCTTGAAAAAGACGAGCCGTTTTATAGAAAATATATGGGTGGTGCCCTTTTGGGGGCAGCCCTCTATGAGGAGCTGATTAGCGGATATGAATCGGTGGATGCACTGGGGCCTGAAAACCCCATTGTTTTTGCCACCGGCCCCATGGCCGGGGCAAATGTATGTGGTGCCACCCGGGTGAATGTTTTATCCATGGCCCCGGAATCCACCGGCATTTATCTTTCCCAGGCGGGCGGTGAATTTGGCCCCGCAATCAAGCGTGCGGGGTTTGATGCACTAGTAATCACCGGGCTGTCCGATATCCCGGTTGTGCTGGATATCAATAATGATGATGTCCGCTTTGTTGAAGCCGGTGACCTTTGGGGGATGGATCGGGTGGAAGCCCGGCAGCAGATGATCGCGGACATGGGAGATGACTATTGTATCGCATCCATCGGTCCGGCCGGGGAGAATCGGATCCGGTATGCCAATATCATGTTTGAACCCGAACACTATGCGGGCCGGGGAGGGCTCGGAGCGGTCCTGGGAGCAAAATCGGTTAAGGCGGTCGCGGTTCGGGGAGACCAGGAAATTAAATTTAAGGATCCAGGAGCCGTCACATCCGTCAATCGCAAAGGCGGAAGCGGGTTTTCCGAATCCATTAAAAAAAATCCCCGCTCTTTTCTCGGGGTTTTAAGGCATCTCGGGACCTATGGGTTGCTTGAAATGAACCGGAAATCCGGCAATCTGCCCACCCGGAATTTTAAGTTCGGGTGTCCGGAAGACGCGGTGGATTTAACGCATTATCGTCATGAAACAGCAAAAGAAGAAATCGTCGGGCGTATCACCCCCTGTAAAAACTGTTTTGTTGCGTGTAAAAAAAGCTCAAAAATAAACCCCGGTCACAGCAGTCTGGCGGAATATGAAAGTATCGCCATCCTCGGCCCCAACATCGGCCTTGAAGAAGATCTCGAAACATGCCTGGCGGCTTGTGAACTCTGCAACCGGCTGGGGCTGGATACGATTTCTACGGGAAATATGATTGCATGGCTGATGAACTGTTTTGAAAGCGGTGCTTTGGACCAGGAAAAAGAGGGATATTGCATCCGTTTCGGAGACGGTCAAAAAGCGCTTGCGCTGATCAAAAATATCGCGTTTCGTGAAAATGATCTGGGAAATCTTCTGGCAGATGGTATCAAACGGGCGATGGGCAAATTAGGTCCTCAGACCAAGCCATATTCGCGGTTTGTGAATGGGGTCGGTATGCCGGCCCATATGCCGAGAAAAAAACCGGGCATCGGGTTTGCCTATCTTCATGGTCCCAATCCGAATGATCACATGAAGCAGGAGCATGACTGGATTGCTTCTGATCCGGGCAGTTTGAAATTTTTTAACTTAAGCGTTTGCTCCACGCCGGATGCACTTGATGAGGCAAAAATAGATGTCGCAAAAGCAACGCAAATTTACTTTGCGGCCATGGATTCGCTGAGCCTGTGTATGTTTATTTTCAGTCCCGGAAATATCTATTCATTTGATGAAATCACTGACATGGTTAACGCGGCCACCGGGTTTCAGCTCAGCTTTGAGGAATTGATGGAAATCGGCGAACGGACAATTCAGCTGCAGCGGAAATTGTACCTGGATTTGGGCGGTAAAGACGGAGCGTTTTTGCCGTTTCTGGAAGAGGAAATTTCCAGTGGTCCGTCAAGGGGGGCAAAGATAAGCAGGTCCGATTTTAACCATGCCAGAAAATATTATTATAAGGTAATGGGGTGGGATGAAAACGGATGGCCGGAATCATCAACCCTTGAGCGATTGGGGATTATGCCTTTGTAATGGACAATTGATATAATTGTATAATTTTTCCTTGACAATCATATCAATTATCATTAATTAATTAAACCTTGATGATGATCCCCGGTAGCTCAGTCGGCAGAGTCCCGCAGGGCGGGATTAACCACCGTAGCAGTGGGATCAGAGAAGTAAAGATATAAGTAGGAAGTAGAGTTTTACATGATCCCCAGTAGCTCAGTCGGCAGAGTCCCGCAGGGCGGGATTAACCACCGTAGCAGTGGGATCAGAGAAGTAAAGATATAAGCAGGAAGTAGAGTTTTACATGATCCCCAGTAGCTCAGTCGGCAGAGCAGGTGGCTGTTAACCACCGTGTCCGTGGTTCGAGTCCGCGCTGGGGAGCCAGTTCCAATCCTGTCGTAAAGGCGGGTTTATATATATTAAAGCCCCGGGAGTGAGAACTTCCGGGGCTTTTTTCTTTTGGATGCTCTAATGGGAAATGGATAC
>JAQYVU010000115.1 GCA_030145385.1 Desulfococcaceae bacterium | reverse complement strand
CCGATGATAAGATATGCGAGGCATACACACAAAAGAACATTTGAATATCTCTGTAAAATTTGCATATTAATCTTCCGAATTTTTTGAATTAACTAATTATTCTATTTGATAATTTAAGGATAACCCCTCTCCTTTCCGCTCAATTTGAAGCTCAACGGAAGCTGAAGATTTAAGATTATCATAAAACTTTAATGCATCATCAACTGATTGAATCTCTTTTCCATTGACCCCTTTTACGATATCCCCGTTTTGCAGTCCCATATCCTTGAAAATAGAGTTTTGCTGGACGTGGCTTAAAAGCAGTCCATTGGGTTTACCATCTTTAAAATGAGGCCGGACTTTTACCTGGCTCATGAGCTGGTTAATATTTTTTAAGGAGCTGTTGATTTTTTCACGGTCAATGCTGACTGTTTCGCCCGTGTCAAACCGTTCAGCATCTAATAGATTTTTCGATTCCATTTCTTTGAAGGAAGAAGGTTTTCTGGATTTTGTTGATTTATTGGGTTTATCATCTTCCATCAGGAGGATTTCATCTTTTCCATTCACGGTTAATACAACTTTTTTTCTTAATATCAGCTTGATCTCGGCATTTTGAATGGTATCGCCTTTTTTATACAAACCCTGTTTGCGTTTTTTTGTATCTTCGATAACCGCATAGTCATGATCGTCTCTACCGGTTATTGTTCCAAATAAAATAAGATTAAGGCTGGTTTGCTGTAATTTTTCAAGTTCAATATCACTGGCGATTTTTCCTGGTTTGACAACTTCTTTGGTTTTAAATAAATCCCGATTGGTGATTGACTGGTAAGCATTAATATTTTTGGCTTTCTGCCGGTCGCGCGGTGTCTGCGTTTGCTGGGTATAGGTTTCCGGGTCGGCAAGTACCGTCAAGTCAGGAGAGGAGACCTGTAATAATTTTGCGGAAAGAATCTGGTAACATAATTTTACACTGAAAAATATCAGAACAGTTACCAGGACAATATTTAATATGGAAAATAAATTTTTAAACATAAGAAAAATCGCAAGAATTATATAATATTAAATACATAAAATATGTAACGTAAGAAATCCGGTTTGCGGTCATAAATTTTGATTTTTTATCTAAGCGAAAAGTTCGGTTGATCCAGAGACCCGGAAATGCGAAACGGGATGCCACCGGTTTTTGATTTCTGTCCTGAAATCATTTCAACGGGAAAAACATTGCCTAACTGTTTAATTAACGTCGGGTGCGGTTTGATTTCACCACGAATGTTAATTGTGCTTTTATTGATCGGATTCCTTAAAACAATCGAGCCGCTGGCACTGCCGGATACTTCACGACTGGCCACATCAATCTTTTTTAACGTCACCCGCTGGTTAATGATTTCAAAATCCGCGTTAATCGATTTAAATTCCAGCTGTTCAATGCCGAATAAGGACGGGGTAAATTGTACCATGCTGTCATTTAGTGTGATAACAGCATTGCCTTTTCCTGCTTTCACTTCCTTGTTGCCGTATACAAGGTTGCCGTCGGCAATGCCGGAGATTTGATATGCTTCTAATCCTTTAATGGCCGGTATCTGTGAAATTTGAATGCCGCCAAACAAGGCCTCAATGTCAAATTCCGGATCTGCAGTGATATTTGCAATGCGAACACTGGAATCGATGCTGCCATCATAAATGTCGCCGTTAATGGAAAAAGCTTTGTCCTTAGAAAACAAGGAGAAATATGAAGGTTTAACTTCTAAAAAATCAGCGCCGATAATGGTTTGATTCTGGTGCAGCAGGTCAGTCGCAAATAATTTTATACCCGGCGGAAAACTCGGTTTTAAGTCTTTGATGATAAGTTTCATGTCCGGTGACGTGCTGTTAATCTGATAATTGATATATGAAGTTACAGCATCACCGGGAAACAGGTAGTAAAGAAAAAATACCGCAGCAATGATGATATATCCGGTATATACGATCTTTTGTTTCATATATGCTTAATCCTGATTAATTGATGAGGTGTTTTTTTATTCAATTTCTGCATTTTTCAGGTGGTTTATTATGATTCAAACGTTTCAACCTGAAGCACGGCGCTGATCAGGCCGCTGGTTTTTCCGGTTTTTGTTATGGATAACCGTTTGACAATTACCATATTTTCCGAAGTCTCCACCTTGAATAAATAGGATGTTAAGTCCTCCATCGTCACTTCCTGCAATTTTAATTCAACACGTGAAATTTTTAAACCGGAATCTTCCTTAACACTGGTGGACGGTTTCATATATGCAATGTGGTCTTTTAAGCCCGTATCCCCGGCAAGCCGGTCAAGAAAGGAAAAAAGCGTGAAATGGGCAGGTCTTTTTTTCAGGCCCTGTTGAGACGATTCCAGTTTTCCCTTCATGGTAAAATATTCGGAACGTAATATTTTCATGTCCAGAAGATTATCTTTTTTTGCAGTTACCTGCTGCCTGAGGTCCCCGCGTTTTTCAAATACCGGGACAATAATAAACTGGATAATAATAAAAAACGATAAAAATAAGGCTGCGCCGGTTACGGCGATTTTTTCTCTCTTGTTCAGATTTAAATTCATTTAAAAAATCTTCCCTGCCCTGTTTTTAAAGATCTATTTTCAGTTTAAACTGAATACGATTTGTTGATTTTTCGAGGTTTGCCGAACTGATCGTAATATTTTTTAAAATTTCGGCGCGTTCCAGTCTGCCTTTAATGTCATCAACGTTATTAAATGAATCGGTATTGCCGGAAATTACAAGACTGTTATCTCCTCTGACAAAGTTTGTTATTTCCACATCCTGTTCTTTGGGAATCCGGGAGCTGATTTCATTGATGATCTCAATATTTAATATTTCATCTTCGATTTCCCCGGTAAACATGTTTTTTTCTCTTTCCTGGCCAACACTGACTTTCATCTGCTGCAGCGGGTCGATGATTTTTGTGACATCGGGAAATGTGGATTGAAAAATAAATGCAATCTGACGATTTAATTGATTTACTTCCTTTTGAAGAAAATGCGCTTCAAACAAAACATTAAACATGGCAAGGACAAATACAAAAGCGGCAATGAGTCCGGTTTTAATAAAATCGGTTTTGTATTCTTCCCAGTATTTTTTAACAATAGAACGTTCACCGAAAAAATTAATCGTGCGAATACCCAGAATTTCAACAGCAACAAGGCTCAGCGCATTATTCATATTCTCAGAATCGAATTGATGATCGCAGTCGATATTGAGTTTGGAATTTACCTCTTTAAACATATCTACCGGAGTGACATTCATTCCTAAAGAATTTTCGATCTCCCGGTTTAAAAATTCCGTGTCGATTCCGTTTCCGGATAATAAAATTTTAGATGGCTCAAAATCTCTGATAAATAAGGATTCAAACGCCGCGTTGATCTGTAAGATGTTTTGACAAAGTTTTTTTGCTTTTAATTCCGGATCTGCAGTTTTTGAGTAAAAAGATCTGGCTATGTGCACATGTCCGGATAAAACGGCAAAAACAGTGGTAAATTTTTCATCTACATCAGCAAAAATAAAATCGTTATCAGATTCAGAAAATTTTGACAGGCAAAGTACGGAAGAAAATCCAGCAGGTGTTATAATGTAAGGCGTGATATTTAATTCATCCAGCAAATTAATGATTGCAAGGATTTCCGAGGTTTTCGCTGCACTGACGAGGATATCCGTTTTTTCAGTTTGAAAAATTGTCTGAAAATCAACAGTTAAGTCATCCATCGGATACGGCAGTGTCGGTTCCAGCTCAAACGGCAGGACCTGACGGATTTTTTTACGATCTTTAAACGGTACCTGCAGGTTCCGGTATGATACGAATTCGGGGGAAATGGAAACAATATATTCGGCACCGGTTACATTGATTTCTTTGATAATTCCGCTTAAAGTTTTAGAAATTCTATTGAGATTATTTTCAGGCGCTTCATTGATATCCGAATATGGAACATACAACTGTGTATGAATCCGGTTGCCTTTTAAGGTGTTCTCAACCAGCAAAGCGGATATTCCATTATCCCTGATATCAATTGAAAAAATTTTTCTGCTCATAATATGAAATTATACTATTCTAATAGTTTTTTCTGGAATTCAATAGAACTTCCGTGTGTTAATGTAAAGGATATTAATTTAATTAACCATGATAGATTTTAAAATTAAACATACCTTATTCATATGCCCAGTTCAATACCTTACAATACCATTTACCGGATTCTTTGTTTTTTACTCTCTGGACAATAACCGTTGCCGTTTTTTGGATATCACGCAGTGCGGCATTGCATTCAATACGGAAAATATCACTTTGTGTTGTTATCAGCTCAGCGTCAATCTCGACTTCACTGCAGCCCGGAACCTCTTTATACCAGGCCGGACCTGTCAGTTCATAAACAAACTGCTCATTGGCGGATTCAATTCGGTAGTTAAAAATTTCAGCTGCCAGAAATTCCTGACCGACCGGCAATAAGGCTGCGAGAACAGGCAACTCCGCTGTATTGATATTAATTTTGCCGGTATAGGTAAATTTATCATTTAAATCAGACACGCCGTGCACTGTAAGAAAATTTGAAATACCCATTATCTGGTCATCAGCAGCGTAAAACAGTTCACGAGTGATCCCTTTGGTCCGGATCAGCTCTTCAACGTGCCGGAACGGGCCGTTTCTGGTTGCATACGGAGGATCAAGATCCTTATAATATTCATTCTCAGCACCATTTAGACCGGTTATTGCGTCATTGTCATTTGAATCCAGCCAGTCTTTGATCGGGTTGATAATCGCGCTGGGCTCGACAACTTCTTCAAACAACAAATCAGCATCTTCCTGATTTTCCTGCTGGGCCAAAATCAACGTCATAAACCGCAACCAGAAATCTTTCTGAGGCGGATTAAAATCTTTTCCTTCTGGGAATTTAACAAGCGCATTCACCTGGACTCTACCCAGTTCGTCGCTGATATACAACCCGATGCTTCCGTCATCAAAGGGGATCTGGGAAAGATATGCTTCAACTTTTTCAGGATTCGCCCAGTCTTCCTGCACGGAATCGATTTCCGAATCGTTTTTGTCGTTGATGAGTATCGCTTCGGCCACTTCAACACCCGATGATATCATGTGGGATAACAACATGCGATCCCTTATAATCGCGGAATTAACGACGGATGCCTGGAGCTGCCGATTGAGCTCAAATGACACGGTAACGAGCAGTGCAATCACTGTCAGAGTAATAATCAGGGCAATGCCTTTGTTGTTTTGATATGGATGCTTTTCCATTATTTTATTTAATCAGACTTTTCTCTGTAAACAGGCAGCGCAATTTTAGTGTCAAATGTATAAGAACCATTGTTGCTTTTAATTTTTAATTTAATTTTAAGGGCATATGGCGTTGAATATTTCAAAAAATCAGAGTCTGAATCCCATTTTTCATATTCGTTTTCATCTTTATCAAAATAAAGAATAGAAAATGCCTCAATATCCTCACATAAAACAGGATCACTGTCTTTTTCCTCAAATTCATAATCTTCGTCATACGGATAAACCACATCTGATCTTTTTAAAACGAATTCAGACTCCGGATATCCCTGTTCTTTTACATAATAGACAATTTCCGCGATTCCGTTTTCTATGTTTCGGGTCATGGAAAGATGATCAGTTGAAGCAAAGCGAAGCTGCGAAAAGCTTTTATTGCCGGCAAATGTCTCAATCCCGACCAAACGGTATGGATCCGGGGGATCATCAAAATCCGGCGGATGATACAAGGGCTTTTGTTCGATGTATATGGCGTTTAAATCAGATGCGATTCGATTAAAACATGTTCTGGCCATTTCAAAACCGCCCATGCCGTTTTTTATGGCATCTGTTCGGGATATGACTGCGTTGAACGTTCCGAAAATGGTTGACATCACAACGGCAAAAATAAAAATGGCAATCAGGATTTCGAGCAGTGTAAACCCGTAATGGTTCTCAACGGAAGGAACTGTATTTTTTACCCGTAATTTTTTATTCATCAGTCTCCCCGGAGTCGGCATTCAGAAAATGGCGCAGGGAAAACTTTAATTCATCATTATTTAAACTGATAAAGACGTTAATTTCTTTTAGAGTCAGCTCCGGGCTCTCAATAACATCTATTTTTAGTTCCTCAATTTGAACCTTCCATGTGTAACCCGGATAATCATCACCAAAATCCCCGGATGATGACAAATCAAAATTTGATGGATTCAAATTAATTTCAGAAATTTTAGAATCCGCCAGTAACGGTGCAATGGTGTAAAACCGGATGGTTTCATTCATTGTAATGCTCTGGCCCTGCAGTCTTAAAATACTGACAAGAACAATGGAAATAATGGAAACCGATACCATGACTTCAAGTAAAGTAAATCCTTTGCTGCGCCCGGCGGAAGTTATTTCAGGAATTTTAAGAATCTTTATATCCACATCGCTTAAACGGTGATTTGTTAATTGAATGTATATAAAATATCTGCATTATTTCATACAAAATAATTATAAAATATCAAGAATTAGACGAAGGTTAAATTTAGATTAAAATTTTCTTATTTTGATTCGTGGATAACCAAATTTTAAAATTCAATGTATTTTTCAATAATTTTGACATGGGGAAGAAACGGTTCAATAAGGTAAGAATATTGAATATTATCATCGTGTTCAATATGTATCATGGCTTTGTCTGAATATCCTTTTTTATAAAATTGAATTTCGGCCGTGCCTTTGGTAATTTTATCCTCATTTACAAATTCAACATCCATCAAATGATATCCGGAAGGGATTTGATACTCATTTTCTTTGGGTGTCTCTTCAGTGCCTTCAGTAACGGGTCCGGAAGAAGGCCACATCTTATTATTATCAAGGTCAATGTTAAGCACCTGAAGGGATTGCTCTTTAACCGCTTTTTCCTTTAATGCTTTTACATTTAATAAAATCCAGCTGGAGATTTTACGTTCATTATCCGAAAAAAAAGAAATGTCTAAACGCGGAATAGAAAAAGCAAGTAAAATGCTGATCATGGAAATGACAACAATCAGCTCAATTAATGTAAACGCAGAATTATTGCAGTATTTTATTTTATGAGAATTATTCAATCGTGTCTAAATAATTTAACAAAGTTAAAATTTCATTTAAGCAGAGTTATTCGATTTCCCAGCTGTTAATATCCTGGTTATACTCTTCGCCGCCGGGTTCCCCATCGGCACCATATGATGTAATATCAAAATCTCCATGAACACCCGGACTGAGATATATGAATTCATTGCCCCAGGGATCCTTTGCAATTTTTCCCTTGTCAATATATCCTCCGGAGCGCCAGTTTTTCGGTATTTTGCCGCCATCGGGTTTTGCCACAAGCGCTTCAAGGCCCTGATCTGTTGTGGGGTACATGCCGCTATCGAGTTTATATAATTTTAAAGCAGTTTCATAACCCTGGATATCGACTTTGGCTTTCACCTGTTTGGCCTGATCGGGTCGCCCCATGATTTTGGGCGCTACCCAGACCGCCAAAACACTTAATATAACAATAACAACCATCAGTTCAATCAACGTAAAGCCTTTATTGGAACTGTGAGATTTGGATTTTTTTTTCAGCATAACCTGACACCTGTATTTTTGAAATGGTGGAAAAAGGAATTAAGAAATGGTATGAGTTAAGTTAATTTTTTTTTATCTGAAGTGTCTTTAAAATTCAAGCTTTTTTATCCGTTTGCAGGCTTGAAACATGGTGGTCATTATAAACGAGGTGACATGATGTTTAAAGAAGCAGATTTGTCCGTTCTGGATCGGCCGGAAATATTAAATTTTTTATTTCATCCCCGAAAAGAATCCGGCAGACCAGTGCCTGATTTTGCATTAAACCAGACGATCCCGGCTGATGACGGCATCCATATTGGCGCACGGTTATATCTGACAGATCCGGACAGTCCGCATATTCTTTTTTTTCACGGCAATGGTGAAATTGCTGAAGATTATGATGACATCGGCTCCATTTACATGAATTTCGGATTGAATTTTATCGTTGTGGATTACCGAGGTTACGGCAGAAGTAATGGGATGCCGGGTATCTCATCCATGTTCAGTGATGCCCATGATACGTTTAATCACTACTTTGGATGGCTTTCACAAAATCAGCGCAAGGGGCCATTATGGATCATGGGCCGTTCGCTGGGGAGCGCTTCGGCCATCGAACTGGCATCTTCATATCCGGAAAAAATAAAAGGCCTCATCATTGAAAGCGGGTTTGCCCATACCTTGCCGCTGCTGCAAAGACTTGGCATCAATACGGAAATATTAAATATCGTAAATTCCCAGGTGTTTTCCAATGCCGCAAAGCTCGCCCGGTTTGCCGGTCCCACATTGATCATTCACGGTCAGTATGATCAGATTATTCCTTTACAGCATGGGAAAGATTTATTTGCGCAGTCACCTGCCAACCTGAAAAAAATGCATATTATTAATGGCGCGGATCATAATACGCTGATGATGGTCGGGGGAAGGCAATATTTTGAAGCTATCAGGAATTTTATTGATGAGCAATGAACCCATAAAAGGCACGCCATTGTTGATCGGCGATCGTTAACCTTTTAAATAACTTATTATTAATAATCAATCAGGAGTGAAAATTTTGCATTTGCCTATAAATGGTTATCTTGAACCATCTCCAAATCGACCTGAAACAGGAATGCAGGCAATTCACCGGGCGATTTCCAATATTATAAAACCAGTGTTTATCGTTGATGTAAACGGATCGCCGGGCGTCTGCCAGGACGGCAATGTTACTATCAGTGATACATCGGTTAAAAATTCAGATAATTTCAGATTGATGTCATATGCACCGCCCCTTCACCCGGAAGATCTTGGAAATTCAGATTTTAAGAATCGTTACAAAATTAAATATCCGTATATTGCCGGTGCCATGGCCCATGGTATCGCATCTGTCAATCTGGTTAAAGCAGCCGGCACCGCCGGCATGGTCGGTTTTTTCGGGTCTGCCGGTCTTTGCCTGGATGATCTGGAAAAAGCAATTTTGCGCTTAAAATCAGAAGCAGCCGATGTCCCTTATGGTGTCAATCTTGTCTATTCAGGTGCCCCTGAGCAGGAATTGGCGATTGTGAACCTGTATTTAAAACACGGCATACGGCTGATCAGTGCTGCCGGGTATCTGAAGCTTACGCTTCCGCTGCTCTATTACCGAATCAAAGGAATATACCGGGATTCTGGCGGTACGATTATCTGCCCGAATAAAATCATTGCAAAGACCTCACGGCTTGAAATCGCCAAACAGTTTTTATCGCCGCCTTCTGAAAAAATGATCAAACAGCTGGTGGACCGACAACTGATTTCTCCAAAAGAAGCGTCTTTGGCCGGACAAATTCCGGTGGCAGAAGACCTTACTGCTGAAGCCGATTCAGGGGGCCATACGGATAGCCGCGCCGCCATATCGCTTTTGCCGTCAATGATTGATCTGCGCGATGACCTGTTTCAAATTCATAAGTATTCCACAATGCCCTGTATCGGTCTTGGCGGCGGGATTGCCACGCCCAAAGCGGTTGCGGCAGCTTTTGCAATGGGAGCCGATTATGTGCTTACCGGGTCCGTTAATCAGTCATGCGGTGAATCCGGGACGTCATCTTCTGTCAGGCAGATGCTGGCAAAGGCGCTGCAGACCGATGTGATCATGGCGCCGTCAGCCAACATGTTTGAACGGGGTATTAAGGTACAGGTGTTAAAGCGTGGTTCCATGTTTGCCCAGCGCGCGGCCCGGCTTTATGAAATATACCGCAGCTTCGAAAACATTGAAGATATACCGGATGATGTCAAAAATGAAATTGAAAATAAAATATTCCAAAATTCATTTGAATCCGAATGGCAAATGACACGGGAATTTTTTGCGACCTATGATCCGCTCCAGCTTGAATTGTCGGAAAATGATCCGAAACGTAAAATGCTGCTTCTTTTCAGGTCATATCTTGGCAAATCATCCAAATGGGCGATCGGTGAGGAAACTTCCCGTCAAAAGGATTTTCAGATCTGGTGCGGCCCTTCCATGGGCGCTTTTAATGAATGGGTAAAAGGATCTTTTCTGGAGCATCCGGAAAATCGAAAATTTGAAACCGTTGCCATGAATCTTCTTTTTGGTGCCTGTGTTGTTATCCGCCGCCAGTGGTTAATCCATGGGCTGGTTTCCGGCGCCCTGGATCTGCCGCCGGATATCGGAAAATTTAAGCCCTTATTACTGTCAGAAATAAATGAGATTTTAAAATTACACACAGGTTGCTGAAAAACGTCATGAGCGCAGGCAAGACAAGGCAAAATTCGACGAAAAATCGGAGTTCATGCCTATAAATGAGCATTTTGGGTCGGATTTTAACACTGTATTGGAAGCGCAATAGTTTTGCAATAAGCGGTTAAGCCGATACTTTATCTTTTATATAATAACAGTTTAAAATAATGGAGAAAAATTTTAATATGGATTTGCAGGATCATGATTATGCGGCAAGCTGGTCAACGGCACCTGAAATTCTGGCATTTTCTGCGGACAGCAAAAGTGATTTAAAAAAAAACCTGTTTAATTTAAAGGCCGTCTTTCAATCATTGGATTTAAATCAATTCAGCCAGGTGGCTGCGGACAGCCGCGCATCTTTTTCAGCATCCCGGCCGTACCGGCTGTTAATAATTATTGAACCTTCCGATAATTTGCACGAAAACCTTCTGGATGTCATCGAAAAAGCCGCTGAAGACTTAGAGAGTAACGAAGCATCCTGCTGGAGTACGAAAAATATGTTTTTCGGAGAATCCGGCTGTCCGGGAAAGCTTGCGTTTGCATTTCCCGGTCAGGGCAGTCAGTATACGTTTATGGGGCATGATCTGGCGCACTATTTTCCTGAGGTCCGGCGTTGTCTTGCTGCTGCGGATCAGGCATTCAACCGATCCGAAAAACTGACGCAATTTATCTTCCCGAACCTGACAGGCAAAGATAATGAAAAAGTTCTGGTTGAAGAAAAACTGCGATCCACGGATATTGCGCAACCGGCCATCGGTGCCGTGAGTTCCGCCATGCAAAGGGTGCTGCATCGCTTCGGCATTACGCCTGCTGCCGCCTGCGGTCACAGTTACGGAGAACTCAGCGCCCTTTATGCTTCCGGATGCCTTGAGGAAGAAACCTTTTTCTCATTATCCGTTGCCCGGGGAAAATATATGGCTAACGCCGGCGGTTCCGGCGATAAGGGCGGGATGCTGGCCGTCAAGGCATCCATGGATCGGATTGACGACTTGATCCAATCCAGCGGCGTTGATGTGGTGCTGGCCAATCGGAACAGCCCGGACCAGGGCGTCCTTTCCGGGCCCACTGATGCGATTTTACAGATGAAAGCGGTTTGCAAGGATAATAAGATCCGAGCCACGGTTTTGCCGGTGGCTGCCGCGTTTCACAGCAAACTGGTCAGGGAAGCCGCTGAACCGTTTAAGAAAAAAATTGCATCCGTTCAATTTTCTCAATTCCGTATACCGGTTTATTCCAACACCACCGGGGCGCCCTACCCGGATGCTGAACCGGAAGCCAAAGCCATTCTTTCCAACCACCTGATGAACCCGGTCCGCTTTATCGAAGAAATTCAATCCATGTATCGGGACGGGGTCAGAATATTTGTGGAAGTCGGACCAAGAACCGTTTTAACCGGGCTGATTAAAGCCATATTAAAAGACCGCGACATTTACGCCATGGCTCTTGATGCATCGTCCGGCCGCCGCTCCGGTATTACGGACGCCTGCAAGACACTTTGCACGCTCGCATCCATCGGGTATCCGGTGGATCTTTTGCAGTGGAAAAAATTTTGAACCATAACGCCGTTATTGGGCGTTTGATGGGGTTTTAAAATGGTTTCCAGGCTTTATTTACGTTTACCTGCATATTCTGTTATAATTTTCTGCACATGTTTCATACTTTCAGCAACAGGTGAATGTTGTATGCAGCAAACTAATGATCATAAAGTCATTTCACTGCCTGAGCCTGACAGAAGCGGCCAAAAAACCCTGGAGGAAACCCTGGCCGCCCGACGGTCGGTCAGAAATTTTTCCGGCAAAACCTTAAATCTGGAACAAATTTCCCAGCTGCTCTGGGCCGCCCAGGGGATTACCGCCAAAAACGGGTTCAGAACCGTACCATCGGCCGGCGCCCTTTATCCTCTGGTGGTGTATGTGATTGAAAATCTGCCCGCCGATGAACACCCCCTGTATCTCATTCCCGTGGGGCACAAAACTGTTCGTTGATTAATCCCAAAGTTTATTGTTATTTCGACCTAAGTTGCGCGATTGTCGCGGTTATCCAAGTTTAAAACAGCTGCAAAAAAAATGCGTTGCCACTTTAGTTGTCTAAGAATTCGGGGCAATTAAATATTGATGCATTCGTAAAAAGCAAGATTTCGATGGCAAAGAAAAAAGCTCCGCCAATCTTTTAAAACTGGCAAGGCGCGCAAATCCTGAGTGATGATATGTACTTTTCGTAGTTTGAAGAAACGAAGGATGCAGCGCAACGCAGAAGTTGGACTTTTTACGAAGCCATCAATATTAGTTTAAAAAAAAACAGTACTGGGTAACGCATTAAAAAGCCAGGCTCAGCAAAAAAAACTACCCCCTCCCCCCAAAATAAACACTTTTATTATCAATTTGGTTTATTCCGGCTGTGTTTCAGAATCCTCGTTATATAATATAGTGCATGAACGGAAACCTGATATTTTTTCAAATTAAAAGCGGGCGGCTAAATTTCAAGACTGGTTTAACCGCATGAATACATGAAACATTTTGAGAATTAATATTTGAGCCCACCGCATAAATTGGGAAAATCGGCTGTTTTCGTTCGGCCAATCGATATCCATTCGCAGCGATCAAATATGCAAAAAAACCTTGTTCATAAAACATTACATAGTTAATTTGTTTGACTACCGGTTCCGTCTATAATATATTTTTTTAAATTTTTGATTATTTGTTTTCAAAGGGGTCCGGCTAAGGGCCATAAACTAAGAAAGGGGCAACATATGGGACCAAAGACAGACAGCAAAACCCTGTTGGATTGTGTATATCATTGGGAGAAGAATGCACCTGATAGTATGTACTTTACACAACCAATGGGCGGCGGTGATGACAATGTTAAGACCTGGACCTGGAAAGAGGCCATGGACGAAGCCCGGCGCATGGCATCCTATCTCAAGAGTCTGGACCTGCCAGACCGCAGCCAGATAGCCCTGGTTTCAAAAAACTGTGCCCATTGGGTGATGGCGGATCTCGCCATCTGGATGGCCGGCCACGTCACGGTTCCGATATATCCGATCCTGACGGCGGACATTGTTCAATACACACTTGAGCATTCGGAATCCAAGCTTCTTTTTGTTGGCAAGCTCGACCCTGTCTGGGATGAAATGAAAAAGGGCGTTCCGGACGATATGCCCTGCATCGCCTTTCCTCTGGCGCCGTCAAATGACCATCAAAAGTGGGATGACATCATAGATAAACACGAGCCGATCGCTGATCCGGTAAAACGAGATCCCGAAGAGATGGCCACCATCGTTTATACATCCGGCAGTACCGGCAAACCCAAAGGCGCCATGCTCAGCTTTGAGGCCATGTGCACCAGTGCCAAGGGCATTTCAGCAAACCTTGAGACAACTTCGGAAGACCGTTGTCTTTCCTATCTGCCCCTGGCACATGTCCTGGAACGGTTTGTAATGATGTCGCACTCCATGTATGCCGGTTTCCCCCTGTATTTTGCCGAAAGCTTAGATACGTTTCTGCAGGACCTGCAACGGGCCCGGCCCACAGCGTTCTTATCCGTGCCGCGCCTGTGGATGAAATTCCAACTCGGTGTATTCAAGAATATGCCGGAAAAGAAACTTAACAAACTGCTTAAGATTCCGATTCTGAAAAATATTGTAAAGAAAAAGATCCTCACCAAGCTCGGGTTGAATCATGCCCGGTTTGCCGGTTCCGGTTCAGCACCCATCCCCAAAGAGATTATCGAGTGGTATCAGAGTTTAGGGCTCGAACTCCTGGAAGGATACGGCATGACCGAGAACTTTGCGTATTCTCATATTAACAAGCCTGGAGAGGCGCGGCCCGGTTACGTGGGCCCTCCATATCCTGATGTACAGCATAAACTCTCCAAAAGTGGAGAAGTGCTTGTAAAGAGCCCCGGTGCAATGATGGGGTATTTCAAAAATCCCGAAGAAACCAAAGCGAACTTCACGGATGACGGGTTTTTCAAAACCGGTGATCTTGGAGAAATTGATGAGATGAACCGCCTGAAGATTACCGGCCGTGCCAAAGAGATGTTTAAAACATCAAAAGGCAAATATGTGGCACCGGCACCCATTGAAAACCTTCTTGCCAACTGCGGGCGCATCGAATCCTGCCTGGTTTCCGGTCCCGGTTATCCACAGCCTTACGGTGTGGTGATGCTGTCCGAAGATTCACGCGCAGAAGCGGCCAAGGGCGAAACCGCAGCCATAGAAGAGGATCTCGCGGCACACCTTAAAAAAGTCAACGCTGAACTGCCGCATCACGAAAAGATGTCTTTTCTGGCTGTGGCCACAGAAGAGTGGCTTCCGGAGAATGGCTTTTTGACACCCACCATGAAAATCAAAAGAGCCAAGCTCGAATCTACCTACGGCCCACTGGCCGACGGATGGTATAAAGAGAAAAAGCCTGTTGTGTGGTATAAAGGCTAATCACACAATACCTAAAAAAAAGAACAACAAATAAAGCGGTTTTAAGATTGAATATTTCTTAAAACCGCTTTATTTTATCATTATGAATTAATGCACCTTAGCGTTAAAGACCTCTCATCCACTCCGGCTTCAACGCAACATTACCCGCCAGTGCATCATCAAGCGTTTTTAGAACCGCCGCTTTATCCTGAGGAAATCTTGCATCAATCGACAGATAATTACTTGCGTGTACAGAACGGAATGCGCCTCTCGAAAGATCGGTATATTTCACAAGCTCTCTTAACTCGGCAATCATTCCAATATCATCCGGCACCTTGAATTCTCCTTTGGCAAATGCCTGACCCAGCGGCGTATTCGGCAGCGGGATCAGGGAAAGGACACTGACAGCTTCCGGATCGATTGCTGTCAGGGCTTTTCCTGTTTCGCTCGCATGCTCAAGACTTAGCTCAACTTCTCCAAGTCCCATCAGTACGATCGTCACAAGCTTGATACCTGATTTTCTCAATCTCTGACAGTGATGGATCAGCTCTTCCGGTGTGCCGCCCTTTTGAATCGATTTTCGAACATCCGCATGCCCTGATTCCAACCCCAGAAAAACAGCTTTTAAGCCCATTTCGTGTAACTTGGCAAGATCCTCATCTGATTTCATTTTTATCGATTTTAAATTTGCATAGCAGGTGGTTCTTTTGACCCAGGGAAGTTTTTCCTTTATCTCCCCTAAAAGCCATACCCAGTGCTTCATCGGCATCACAAAAGCATCACCGTCCATTACAAAAACACGGTCCTGATGCCGGCAGTACTTACTCGCAAAAGCCAGGTCACCCTCAAGATATTTTCTGTCTTTTATGGTAAATTTTTTATCTTTATATGCACCGCAAAAAGTACATTTTGAATGGGAACAACCGAGTGTTGCCTGAAAAAGTATCGCATTGAACTCACTCGGCGGGCGGATACAATTGCCTACATGATGCAGTCGATCGGGAATCATTGTCATAATATTATCCTGTCGGGGTTATTCTTTTTTTGTTTTCTGCTTATCCGGTTCGCTCAAGTTGACTAATTTACTACTATCTGGCTGATATTTCATAAAATTATGCTTCCACGATTGAAAGGCATGGTATTTACGGCTTGTTGAACAATTCTATAAAATCGTTTACCGACGTATTTTGTATT
>JAQYVU010000203.1 GCA_030145385.1 Desulfococcaceae bacterium | reverse complement strand
ATTCCATAAAGCATCCGGTAAATGCCTTTCCTAATCCCATATGATGAATTGTTTCAAAGGCGATTCCAAATATTATAACCAGAACAATTATTTTAATTACTACCTACTCTCGGATTTTTTTCGACAACACGCTTAATTTTATAATTTAAATACTCACGCGATTTAAAAGGATTTGGCACGTTGGAGCTGTTTATTACTATCTCTATATTATTTTTCATTCCTACCTCTATTTACCTTTCACTTGGGCGCTTGCCCCAATGGACACCGGACCCGAGACTTCTTATTCCCCCACAGTTTTGAACTTCTCCGGTGGCGCACCGCACACCGGGCATTTTTTGGGGATCTTCTTATCGGTTACATACCCGCATACCTGACAGACATGGTAGGCCTTCACGACGTTCTTGATCACGTGGTAGATGGACCGTTCATAGAGTTTGGCATGGTAAGACTCTGCGTCCCGGGCATGACTGAAGACCAATGCGGCCAAAGCCTCTCCCTCGTCCTCGGCATCTTTTATAAACTCAGGGTAAGTGTTCTCGCTGACACTTTTCTCCCGCTGAAATGACTTTTCGAGGTTCGTTTCCGTATCTTTCACCAGGAGGTCCTTAACCAAGTCCAACTGCCGTGTCGCATGAACCCTTTCCGCCTCGGCAATGGCACGGAACAGTATGGCAATTTGAGGTTCTTGCTCTTCATCCGCCTTCTCGGCATACGCCAGCAGCCGAAAATAGGCTTTGGCTTCACCGATAAACGCTGCATAAACATTCTGCTTAGTCTTTTCCTGCATCGTCACCCCCATTCTTTTGAATACGTTTTGTTAGCTTATAATGTTAACAGCTTCTCCAAGTTTTGTCGCAATTCAGTCAGCGCTAGGCCCCGATGATACACGCTTTAATCGAAATGATTGCTTACCATAACTTCATCCAGCGACAGCTGACCGGGTTTTGGCCATGAGTCCTTGGTGCCCTTGCCAATTGCAATCATGAAAGCAATGCTATGGTCTTCTGGCAGGTTGATGATTTTAGCGACCACATCGTAGTCGAAGCCATCCATCGGGCAACTCTGATAGCCCAGTTCCAGGGCCATTAACATAATTGTTTGCCCAACTATCCCACAGGAGCGCATGCCCTCGTCACGCTCAACCTGTGGTTTGTCACGGTAATAGACATCAATCGCCGGTACCAGGAAATCCTGTACTTCCTGTGGTGCCTTGCGCCAGTATCGTTTCGGATCACGTTGCCAGGACTTGTTGTCGAAGCACAACACCAGCAACTCGGATGCGTCGATTACCTGTGCCTGGTCCCAGGCTGCGGCACGGATCGCCGTGCGCGTATCGCTTCATCGACTTGCATAATTTAACTCTCCTCATAGTTCATGTTGCTGTTAAAAGAAAGTGCTGTAAAGGTCCGGGCTGATTTGCTTTGTTATTGTACTCTTCATCAATTTCTTTTGCAACTTCAACAAAATGGGCGTGCTTGTATTGCTTTAAATCTTATTCTATGGAGTATTGAAATCAATTTTTAAACAATTTCATTTTGTTCTGCCAATGGGCTAGTTCTTCTTTAACTTGAAAATAACCGGTTTTATCCGGTTCATTTTTGTTGTTGAAAAGGCACATATTTTTATATTAATTTTTCATTTATCTAATAACCGCGTGTCTTTCTTGTAACGATTTGATATCAGCGCCTTCTTTCAGGTATAGTTTAATGCCGACGGCAGCGGCTGTAGCGGCGGCGGTTGTTGTGATGTAGGGAACGTTGTGGCGGATAGCGGCTTTACGAATTTCGGAATCATCATGTTCGGATTTTGATCCGTGGGGGGTGTTGACCAAAAGTCCGATAGAGCCGTTTTTAATTTCATCAACAATGTTAGGTCGTCCCTCATGAATTTTTAAGACGGTTTCACATGGGATGCCGTTTCCTTTTAAGAATTTTGCAGTGCCGTCAGTGGCGCGGATAGCAAAATCGATGTTGATAAATTCCTGAGCTGCTTTGAGTATGCTTTCCTTATCCCTTTCTGCAACCGTTATCAGTACGGTGCCGGAAGTCGGTAGGGGTTGTTGCGCTGCTTCTTGTGCTTTGAAAAAGGCTTGGGGAAATGAATCAGCCATGGCAAGAACTTCACCTGTGGATCGCATTTCAGGTCCCAGCAGTGGGTCAACTTCCGGAAACATGTTGAATGGGAAGACGGATTCTTTGACACCAAAATGGGAGTATTCCCGTTTTTTCAAATTCATATCTTCTAATTTTTTCCCAAGAGCCAATTCTGTAGCGATGCTGGCCATAGAAAATCCACATACTTTTGAAACCAATGGAACCGTTCTGGATGCTCTCGGGTTGGCTTCTAAAATATAAACCTTGTCATCACTGGCAATGGCATATTGAATATTCAACAATCCCACAACACCAAATCGGATGGCTATTTTTTGCGTAAATTCATTAATGGTATCCATATGTTTTTCAGAAATCATTACCGGTGGAATCACACAGGCGGAATCACCCGAATGGATACCGGCAAATTCCACATGCTGCATAATGGAGGGGACATATGCAGATGTTCCATCTGCTAGCGCATCTGCTTCAGCTTCGATGGCATTTTCCAGAAAGCGGTCGACCAGAATCGGCATTTTAGGGCTGATTTCTTCGGCCTGGGCTACATAATGTAGAAGTGAGGTTTCATCAAAAACGATTTCCATTCCCCTTCCACCCAAAACATATGAGGGACGTACCATAATCGGATATCCGATATCAGTCGCTATTTTAATGGCTTCTTCAGCGCTCCGGGCAATACCTGACTCCGGCATTGGGATGCCAAGC
>JAQYVU010000202.1 GCA_030145385.1 Desulfococcaceae bacterium | reverse complement strand
TCGGAACCAGAGGTATGATGTGGATCTGAATAATTCCATGACGGAATTGATCATATTTTCCCGTCTTTGGAAAGAGCCGTCTTCATTTGATTTTATGATCGGTCTTCGGTTTATGGATGTGGAATTAGACATGAAAATAGATGATGTTCCCACGATTAACAGACGTGAAGACTGGACGGATCTGATCATTGGCGGGCGTGTCAACTGGGATCTGTATCAGAAGAAGTGGATATTTACTTTCCGATACGATATCGGTGGTTACGGCTGGTGGGACTCTTCCGATTTAAGCTGGAACATGTCCGGATTGATCAGTTGGCAGCCCATGAAAAATTTCGGTTTAGTGGGCGGATATAAAGCGATGGGTGTGAATTATCGTGATAAATGGGGTTCCGACTGGTTTCGATATGACGTTACGATACATGGTCCTGTTTTGGGATTGAATTTTGTCTGGTAACAAATAACGGTTACAGGAGTACTCTGATGAATAGAGCTCTGGCTGCAATTTTTGTCATCATTTTTAATATCTTAATTATACCGGCATTTTCCGAAAACACCCCGGACAATGAGCCTCCACAGCCGAGTTATCCGGTAATGATTGGCAAGCATGTTCTTTTTGAAGTTCCAAAAACCACAAAGGAGCTCAACCCGAAAAAAAGGGCATTCGTAATATCGGAAAGGCTGACAAAGCTTGCGGATAACCATCTGGTTTATTTTGATAATATTAGCACAAAGGATTATAGTGAACCGATTTCGCTGGTCCTTGCCGACAATGAATTCCTTTTTGCAATTCTGAGTGAAGACGCCGAATATGCGGGACTGACTCGTCATGAACTGGCTGAACAGCTGTCCGAAAAAGTAAAAAATACCGTCAAACAATACAGAAAAGAACGGCATATCAAGGAAATAATCAAAGGCGTGGTGCTGTTTGTCATTGAAACGCTTCTGCTCATCGGGGTTTTATTTTTTACCCGCCGGCTGTATCGTAAAATTATTACGCGGGTGGATGAGTGGGTCGCAGCCAAAAAAGAATTTCTGGAAAGTCAGGCACTGGATCTTGTCCGCATCGATAAAATCAGCTTCCTTCTTTTAGCGATGTTAAAAACGATCTGGTTTTTAATCGTTTTAGGTTTTTTTTACATTTATATTCAGGTGGGGCTCGGTTTTTTCCCATGGACCCAGGCGATTGCCAATAAACTCTTAGGTTTTGTTCTGCAGCCGGTGACAACGATCGCCAGGGCATTTTTGGGGCAGGTCCCCAACCTGTTCTTTCTGGCGGTCATCTCAGTAATAACAACGTATATACTCAAACTGATGCGCCTGTTTTTTACGGGAATCGAAGACGGGGAAATCAAGTTTAAAAAGTTCTATCCGGAATGGGCTCAGCCGACCCACGGCGTCTGCCGGATCATGATCATTGCATTCGCCCTTGTGGTGGCATTCCCCTATATCCCTGGGTCTAACTCGCTGGCATTCAAGGGGATCTCGATTTTTTTCGGTGTCCTGCTTTCCCTCGGTTCGTCCACTGCGGTGGCTAATATTCTGGCCGGTTATATGATTATTTACCGGCGGGTGTTTTCCGTGGGAGACCGCATCAAGATCAATGATATCATTGGCGATGTCATTGAAACGCGGCTTCAGGTCATTCATCTGCGAACCCTGAAAAATGAAGATCTCTCCGTGCCGAATTCGCTGATAGTCAACAGCCAGGTGCTTAACTACAGCTCCCTGGCCAACAAACACGGCCTGATTCTTCATACCACCGTCAGCATTGGGTACGACACCCCCTGGCGGCAGGTGCACGCCATGCTCCTTGAGGCGGCGGACAAAATCGACGGCATCATGAAAAGGCCGGCACCGTTTATTCTTCAAAAGTCCCTGGACGATTTTTATATAACCTATGAATTAAATGTTTACACCAATGATCCCCGAAAAATGGGTTCGATTTATTCGTCCCTTCATCAGCAGATTCTGGATGTGTTCAACGAAAACAGCGTCCAGATCATGTCTCCCCATTACATTAACGATAAACCCGGGCCGGTCATTGTTCCGAAAGATCAATGGTTCGCGCCTCCGTCAAAAGCGCCGGTAACCTGATTAAAGTTGTCTGATGATCTGCTCAATTAAGCCTCACTCCGTTAAAAATATTTGATTTTATAATTATAATAGGTTTTTATCTAAATAAGGGGCAAATAGAAAAATTTTTCCGTGCAGATAATTAATTAAAAAAAATAAAAACTCAGAAATGCTTCCGGTAAAGATGTCGATAAGTTAAATGCCATGATAATTGCCTGCCATGAATGTGATCTGTTAAATGCGATCCCCCGGATTCCGGAAGGGAGTACGGCCCGGTGTGTCCGCTGCGGGGCGGTCTTATATTCGAAAAAGACAAACAGTATTGACCGGACACTGGCGCTGACCATTGCCGGACTCATCTTGTTTGCCCTTTCCAATGCATATCCGATTCTGGGAATGAAGAGTGAAGGCATGCTGATGGAAACCACCCTTATTCAGGGGGTGACGGAATTGTATGGCCAGGACATGCGGGCGCTGGCTGCGCTGGTATTTGTCACCTGTATCTTCGTGCCGGTCATTCAGCTTTCCGGATTGATGTTTATTATCCTGCCCGTCAGGATGAATCGGGTTGTCTGGAAAGCGCCTGTTCTATTTAGATATTTACAAAAATTGCAGCCGTGGGGCATGATGGAGGTATTTATGCTGGGCATTCTCGTATCCATCGTAAAGCTGGCCAGGATGGCGGAGATCATTCCGGGGTTGTCCCTGTATGCATTTGCCGGGCTTATTTTTGTTTTAGCCGGCGCGATTTCATCTGTTGA
>JAQYVU010000114.1 GCA_030145385.1 Desulfococcaceae bacterium | reverse complement strand
AGAGACGTCATTTCCTCGACTTCCTCCAGGCAGTGGGCCATGACCGGGGACGCACCGATTGCCAGCAGGATATTTGCCGAAGAATTCATTACCACAAAGTTAGTGATGTTGTGAATCAGCGGAGACGCGGTTTTTATTTTTTCAACAAGCTGTGCCGTGTATGCTTTTATATTCATAGAGGTGTTTTCCTGTTTACCTGATCGGTATTGATCATGATTTTATCTGAGTTGAGTGATTTTTAAGTTTGCCGCATATACACGGAAAATCCTGCTTCGCTACAGTCAGCTATGCGGGGCGGCATTTGATACAGTAAATGCGGTGAAATTGGAAATCCCTGAGTGTTTTATTTTTTCGGATACCCCACTGTTTGCGAGAGCATGACTTTCTGGTCCGGCCGCAGTCCCATTTTTTTCTCAAGGGCCGGTTTGTCAACATAGCCTCGCACCACAGTGGCCAGGCCTGAAGATGCGCAGTACAGGTAGATATTTTGGCTGATAAATCCCGTGTCGGCTGCAGAATAAAAGATCTTGTCATCTGTATTTTCCGCGCTGATTTTTGAAAAATCCGCCACATAAACAAGGTTGATTGGTGCGATTTTCACAAATCTCTGTTTTCCGGTATGGGCCCGGATATCTTCATTCAGAACCGGAATCAGGTGGTGTTCCTTGGCGTCATACAGGTAAAGGGCTTCGTCGGTGGCAACATAGACGTCAATTTCCTGCCAGTTTCTGGCGGAAGGCGCGGTCCGTTTTCCTGTATCAGGTCGATTGATGCCGCATGCCGCCCAGAGAAGATCGGATATCACCTGCATCGGCAGTTTTTCAGAACTGAATTCCCGTGAAGAAGCGCGTGTCTTTAATACCTGCATCAGGGGTTTGCCGCCATCCGTCTGGGGTGGGGGCAGTTTGACGGGTTTAAGTCCCTCTGTAAAGGATAGAGAGGGAAAAACGACCAGAACAAAGAATACCAAACAGGTGATAATGAAGGTTCTTTTTTTCATGACACTCCTTTTTTGTCCGACAAGGCTAAAAAATCATCAAGCGCGGTTTTTTTCAATCCTGCGGCAACGATTATTTCTTTTTTGTCCTTTTTAAGGCGTTTGATTTTTGCTTCTACTTTAAGGGCCGGTCCTCGTTCGCCGATTTCACAGTGATACACTAAATCCAGCTCTTTGCATGCCCGCGTGAATTTGGCGCCTTTTAAAAGTTTATTTTTATGTTCGTTTAACCGCCTTTCAAGATTTGTCGTGATCCCGGTATATAATGCATTTCTTTCATTTCTTAAAATATATACCGTCCAGAGGTCTTTTTTCAAATGATTCTTCATTTCCTGTTTGACCGGACGGATTGATTTTTTTTTAATAGTTTATTTCGAACTTTTTGCAGAAGGTCAGAAATCTCGGAGATTTTCAGAATAGGACCGGCAGTAATAAACAGGGCAATAAAAACAGTGCCAATAATAAGGCATACAAGAAAACTGCCAAACAGTGTCATCGTATTGATATTGCCAAGAGCGGTTTTGCGAAAAACCTCTAACACGCCGCCCATCAGAGCACTTAATAAAATGATTTTAAAATAGAATTTCCGGACCTTGGGATATTCAATGTTACGGCTCTTTTTATTCCAGATGGTGTAGAGCATCAGAACCTGGACGATGGCAGCCAGGGAAACAGCTAAGGCAACCCCATTGGCCCCCATTTTCTGCATCCCGAAATAATAAAGAGGCAAACTCAATACCACGGCAATAGTTCCATATATGGCGGGGAACAGCGTGTTCTGGATTGCAAAAAAACCTCTGACCACAACGGTCTGGGCGGCAAAGGCAAAAGCGCCCACCATAATATAAACCAGAACGTTGGATGTCAGAGCTGTGGCGGTTGCGTCAAATTGTCCGCGTTGAAACAGAATCAATATCACTTCATGGCGAAGAACCATGAACAATACGGAAAACGGAATGACCAGTGCCAGATACCGAAGAGTGTCGTTCAGCAGCCGGTTCATTTCATCCATTTTGTTTTCTGCCGCCAGGCGGGCCATAAAAGGAAAAGACGCCACCCCCACGGCCTGGCCGAAAAATCCCACCAGCATAAGCATGACCCGCAGGCTGTAATTTAAGGCGGCAATACTGCCTTCAGGAAGAAAAGATCCGAAAAATTTGAGAAAAAATTCGGTTGAAAAAGTCATTGTCAGACCCAGCATCAAAGGCAGGGTCAGCAGAATATATTTTCTAAAATCCGGGTGGTTGAAATCAAAAATAAATGAGAATTTCATGCCCACGCGCCTGGCACCCCAGACTTGCAAAACAAAATTTCCGATAAACGATCCTGCCAGGACTCCCCAGGAAAATCCGGCCATTCCAGACCTGTGATGCAGCATTATTCCGCCAACGATGATCCCTATGTTATAGAACAAGGGAGCCAGTGCCGGGACAGCAAATTTTTCTTTGGCAAACTGGACCGCGCTCAGCATGCCGCCGGTGAAAAAGAAAAACTGGGCGGGAAGGATAATCCGGGTCATGTGAATGGCTTCCGCCTTCACCGTTGGCTCATTTATGCCGGGGGCAATAATGCCGATTAGCTCCGGGGTAAACCATTCGCCCAGAATGATTAGAATCAGCAATAAACTCCCAAACCCGTTAAGAACAATGGAAAAAACCTTCCACCCGTCGGTTTCCCGGTCTTCTGCCAGGTAATGGGAAAAAATAGGAATGAAAACGACAGATAGAAACCCGCTGGCAACAATGTGGTTTAGAATTTCAGGCAGTACAAAGGCAATCTGATAGGCATCAACCGAAGCGCTCACACCGTCGGCACTGGCAATGACCATTTCCCGGAAAAGCCCGATCACCCGGCTTAAAAAAACCGATGCCATCATGATCAGCGAGGCGATCCCTATTTTTTGATATAACGATTTTGATGCTGGATTTGTTTTCAATCAAATAGTGCTCATAGAATTTATACTATTATTAAACTTGCTGAATTTTTAATAGCATTTTACGCTCATGATTTCAATGGCAGCAATTGATATGCTGATAAATTTGGCCCTTTCCCTGTGGCTAATTTACTTTAAATTTAATGCTTGCAATAAGTATTTATATTGATTAGATTTATCTTAATTTAACTAGTGGAAACTCAATATATTCAACCATGGAGGGAGAAATGATGAAAAGACTGATTCTGGCATTTTTGTTGGTTTCATTTTTTGCAGTACCGGTTCACGCATTTGAAAACGGAAGTTTTGAGTTCGGGACGGCGACGGGTGATTTTGATACGATAGACGCGGGTAGCAACTTTATTGCTCCCTGGATCATTGATTCGGGAGACATAGACGTCATTAGAGACTTGTGGACAGCGGCGGATGGTAATCAGAGTATTGACCTTAATGGAGGAGAAGCCGCAACTATCCGGCAGACAATTCCGACGAATGCGGGATGTACGTATCGTATTACTTTCTCAATGTCCGGAAACTCACCGGCCGGAAGCGGAACATCCAGAACGCTGGACCTTTACATGAATGGCCTTAATGTGGCAAGTTTTTCAACGACTCTTTCTGTTTATGACACTTCTCCAGGCAACTGGGAGGAGAAAACGTTTGAGTTTCCTCACAGTAGTCCCGGTCACACTATGACAATCATTGAATTTATGAGCACGACGTCTGGTCCTTCCGGACCTGCAATCGATAATGTGCGATTGGAGGAATTGTCATGCCCGCCGCCTGCATCCATTCCCACTATGAACGAATGGGGTATGATTGTTTTTATGGCGCTTGCCGGTCTTATTGCGGTTTATTATATGAGAAAACAAACGACGGTGTAACAAGAATAAGCGTATTTTGAGATTTATGGGATCAGGCCTGCGGGATCATTTTTGACCGCAGGCCTGATCTTTTTTTTTGTGTAGCGGGGCGGGTTCACGTCTATCCCTCATAGTCTTACAATGATAAACCGGGCATCCTTTACGGCCACTATCTTATGCAAAGCAAAGAGCCGCCGGAACTTTTGTTAAACGCCCGTTGATATCTTTCTCATTTCTTTATTTCTTCAGATATCGCTGCGACCTGGTTTGAGATATCCCGGACCGTCATTCTGCGGTTATCGATCCACCATTTTGCTTCCGTTAAGTTATGCCACTGAGTAAAAAATTTTTCAAAGGCCTTGTCTGACAATGCCTTTTCGTTATCATCTTTAAACGTCAGACTTTCTTTCAGGTAGTTCACCTTGTTGATCAGTTCCGACCGGATTTTTTCCGCCCATGAAATCATCTTTTCGGAGCCTTCTAGCTCCTGAAATCCGATATCTTTGTGAATCTTAGAAAGTTCAGACGTCTGCTTTTCGAAATATTCCTTTTTACATTTTTCGCAATACCAGTCTTTTTTATCCACGACAAACAGGTTCTTTTCATGGGAGTCAAAAAGCTGCACCTTGAAACGGGTACGGCATGTGCGGCATTTTACTTCATACGTATTCATGTCATCGGTCATTTTATTATTCATCCGGCCATCCGGCCGTATCCTTTTGTTAAAATTTTGAATTGGTTATAAATATATATTTAATTTTAAAATAACTTCATTGCTAATTTCGGGTTAAAAGCAAAGCGCGGGATCTTTAAACGGATTCCGCGCTTTTATATGAATATAGGGTAAATCAAAAAGTATTACATCAGCGTTTACATATCATTCCTCCGGCAGAGACTCCGGGACGATGATCATGTCAATTCGCCTGTTGATGGCACGTCCTTCGGCAGTTGAATTTGATGCCAAAGGCCGTTCAGGTCCGTAACCCACTGCGATGACCTTCTCAGCAGGAAGTGTCTGGTTCGCGATCAGGTATTCCCTTACGGATTCGGCTCTTTGCTGGGACAGGTGTTTGTTTAATTCATGGGTCCCGGTGCTGTCAGTATGCCCTTCGATAACCACCGACGGTTCACCAAAAGTTCGAATTGCCCGTTGGGCTTTGCTGAGCAGCAGGTAGTTGTTCGGCATGATGATCGCCTGGCCGACAGGGAACTGGATGCCTTTTAAACGGATTACCAGTTGGTTGCCTTTTTTGTAGACTTCTGCTTCATTGGCGTCAAAGTAATTTTGAACTTCAGTAAATAATCGATTAAACTGCCTTTCCGAATCTATTTTCTGTTTCATGGCCCTTTGTTGTGCTCTTAGCCGTTCATTGGCAGCCTGTTCTTCTTTTGTTTTGCCTTCTAAAAATGCGATCTGCTGGTTCAGCCCATCTATACGCTTCTCATAATCGGCCTGCACGGTTTCAGCTTCGGCGCGCTTTAATTTTAATTTTTCAGCCATAAACTGATTATCGTCCAAGAGGGACTGGATCGATTCTTCGATATTGTCCACCTGGATATAAAACTTTTGATCACGCATATCCGGAGCCCCAAGCTTACTGGTGATAAGGCCTAATGTGTCTTCTACGTAAAATGCAATTTCTTCCGGCGGCATCGATTCAATGGCTTTGCATTGATCGGCAATTGACAGAGCCCGTTTGGCCATGAACAGATTGTTCCGGGCCATTTTATACATTTCTTCTTTGGCATAAGGGTTTTCGGAAATAAACGCGTCTGTTTCATTTAACAGTTTTTTGGCCAGAGCAAACGATTCCGGGGCATATTGGGTGATATCGTCTTCTTCCGCCTGGTTGAGGATGGTTTTGACTTCGCCGATGGTTTCTATTTTAATGGCCCGTAACTCCAGTTTTTTATATGCTTTGTCAACTTCAGGGCCGTTTTTTTGTGAATAGCGAATGTTATTTTTTTCAATGGCTTGTGTCAGGATTAAAAACCGGTTTTCAACTTTTCCGTAGTCTTCTTCCAGCTTGGTAGCGCCGGCAAGACGCGCCTTGCTGCGGCTTTCGATAACCTGTTCAAGGACGGTCCGGGCAACCTTGGCGTTTTCTTCAGCATTGTGAAGATAGGTTCGGGCTGTATCCGTATATTCCGATACCACCGAGATATCACTTTTTTTTTCAACTTCGTTTTTTGCTTTTAAATAGGCATTTTCCGCCTTGGCAAACATGGCGGGGGACAGAACATCAATCTGATTTTGTCTGGCAACGTTAATTTCGTTTTCTATTTTATTGACTTCATCTATCGGATTTAAATCAGTTTTTGATAATTCATCAACCGGTTTGGGGGGTGTTGTGCTGCAGGCACTAAGCAAAACGGCCGTAATGAGTATGGTGATCAACTTGGCCGGTGATCGTTTGCGCATGTCGGGTCTCCTTATGCCGTTCTTATGTGATCGTGTGGGGCTAAGATTTAAATTTTGTAAATTAATCTCGATGGCGTCGTAAAAAGTCCCATCTACTGCGTTGTCGTGGTTTTTCCGGCACTCAAGATACGGCCTGTATTATTTCAAGCCTGAAAAATCACTACGCCTTGAATATGAAACTTTTAACTTAGCCATCCTGCTACTTTTTACGGGGCCATTAATCTTGATGGTCGCCGGTATAGGATATGATGAAAGCGATGATTGCGAAAAAAGTCAAAAACGATAGCCTGCCGCGAGCTCAATATAGCAGTTGCCGGTCATGTTCTTCAGGACATAAAATATATTTGTTCGGCGAGTCAATAAAAAACAACTCCGGCCGTATTCTTGTCTGTTCCAGGATGCTTTTATCCAGCCGGCAAGCTGATAAAGCAACTTCAGGTCATGAGCGGGCATAACCTGTTGTTCGTCTATGGTTTATGGGCCTGAGCGATAATGTGCTTTTGCCATTAACGATAACAGATCGGTATTGATCGGTTGTTTTTGATTTGCCGGATTGCCCCTAACCCAGTTAGCGGGTTTTAATGTATCGGTACACTGTGTGTTCGGATAGAACTCCCGGAATCGAATCAATTTTGCCTTGAATCTCTTTTCGCTGATCACTGTTAAACCAGGCCAGCCAGTCTTCATGAGAGAACCAGGTGCTGATGGTGACTATCTCATTTGCATTTTCGAGCGACCTGAGGTATTCGCCTGAAATATATCCGGATTGCCTGGGGACGATGCTTCTGATGGACCGGATGCATTGGAAAAGTTCTTTTTCCTGGTCTTTTGGGCATTTTCGTTTAATGAAAACTTTAACAGACATGATGAACCCCCCTTTCATGTTTTTTCACGATAAGAAGATTATATGTCGAGATTACCAGAATTTTTTGAAAATGCGTAGGACTTTTTATTTCTTGACAACAACAAAAGTCTTTTCAATCAGCTTTTCACCTTCATGCATTATCGTGAAATTCCATTTTCCGGGTTGGATTTCATAGTCATTTTCAAATATATACCTGGTAATATCTTTTATGGTGCCGAAGGCGTCTGCCTTTTTTGTGATCATCGTTTCATCGCCTTCAGAGATACTGCCATCCGGTTTGGTGATTTTCGGATGGGAAATAACTTTTTTGAGTCTGATGTTTTTGTTGGGTTCCAGACCGATTAAAACGTATTCAAATCAAAAGTTTATTCCCAGTTTTGCCGGGATGTTGTCCGTTGTTTTGACAAGTTTTAATCCGCTTGCGTTTGTTGTATACCCGGTGGTTGTTTCCGGTGTTTTTACTTTTTCAACCGATCCCGCTTCATAAAGACCCGCCTGGGTGACCTGTCCGGAAATCATCTGAACCGCATCGCAAATAATTGGGAGACAAATTAAAGCAAATAAAGTTAATAAATACAGACTTTGTGTCTTGTGTTTCATGGTTTCCTCCTAAAATGTGTGATCAAGGCTTTTAGCAAAGTGATGCAAGAGCCATAATAATTCATTTGAAGTATTTTGGAAGAATTATTTTACACCACGTCTTGATGGGCTGGTAAAAATTCAGATTAAAACCGATTGTCAGGATAAATATTTTTTTTATGCGGAACTGGGGATTAGAATTGATAGTCATAAGATGAACCAAAATTGTATTAAATGTCATCTGTTTTTGGGAGGAATCTGGTCCATGATAAGCTCTGAAAGCGCTGTAATTGTAAGGCTGGGATTCACGCCCAGATTGGCCGGCACCACGGAGCCGTCCGCGACATACAGGTTGGGGTACCCGAAAAGCTCACCTTTGGAATTGACCACCCCTTTTTCCGGCGATTCCCCCATGCAGCAACCGCCGAGAATATGGGCAGTGGTCATTGCGTTAAATGCTGCTTCAGGAAGAAGGCTCAATGGAACACCGTCCATTTTTTTTGCCAGTCGCTTGGCGACTTCATTGGCAATAGGAATATAGGAAGGGGCGCGTCTTAACCCTTTGGGGACTTGTGAATTCTGACTTTTTTTGCCAAGTCGCCACCATCGGGGTTCATAATCCAGTTTTAGATAATTTTCATCAGTTTGCATGACCAGGATAATGGTGGTACTGGCAGCCATGCCCAAGGGCCAAAGCAAAGAAAGAAAACGCAAGGGATGCCGTAGAATATTGCCTAAAAACCGGAATCCTCTTGGGATTTTTCCACCGCCGCCGGTCATAAGGGTTAAAAGGTTTAGCAATGCATCAGAGCCTTTGTTAAAGCGGACCATTTCAATATGAGTGGTATCATCCGGATGAATGCCGGAGGTGATGGCGATTTGATCATTCCAGTCGATATTTTTGTTTCTTGATTTAACGGCAAGGAGAGCTTCGGAATTGGTGCGGACATAGTTGCCAAGCTGATCAGAGATGTCCGGCAACTGGCCCTTGTCTTTGCACTTGTTTAATAACTTGACGGTTCCCAATACACTGGCGGAAAAAACAACGCCTTTGGCGCGATATGTTTTTTCCGGGTGGAAAATTCCGGTTGTTTTTTTTGTAAATACTTCATAACCGTCACTGCTTAGAGGCTGGACACCGTTAACCATGGTCTCCGGGATAATATCCACGCCAAGGCCTTCAGCCAGGTAGAGGTAATTCTTATCCAGCGTGTTTTTAGCGCCCACCGGGCAACCAATCATGCAGGCACCGCAGAAGGTGCAGCCGGTCCGATCCGGGCCTTTACCTTCAAAATAAGGATCCGGGACAGTTTTATCCGGGGTGCCGAAAAAGATGCCCACGTCATTTTTGTGAAAAGTATCTTTTCCGGTTATATCAATGCCGACTTCGCGAAGGCATTTGTCCGCCTCGCCAATCTGGGGGCTTTCATTTGCGCCCAGCATTTTCTTTGCTTTTTCGTAAAACGGCATCATTTTTGATTTCCATTCCCCCGGCCCCCATTCCGGCCTTTGAAAAACTTCATCCGGCGGGACCAGCAATTGATTTGCATATACCAGGCTGCCGCCGCCCACGCCGCCGCCATGGAAGATCAGTACATGTTTTAACTGGGTGAGCATTTGATATCCATAACAGCCTAAGGCCGGCAGCCACATATACTTTCGGATATTCCAGTTGGTCTTGGGAAAATCTTCGGTTTTCCAGCGTTTTCCTTTTTCCAGAACAGCCACTTTATAGCCTTTTTCTGCCAGCCGGAGTGCGGAAACGCTACCCCCGAATCCGGAGCCGATAACGATGTAGTCATAATCATAAGAATTTTGATTGTCCATGGATCCCCCGTTATTTTAGTGAACGTTGATTGATAATGCATTCTTTGTTTTGCAAGCAACGTGCCGGATATTAACTTTGTTGTATTGCATCGATATTAAAGTGAATATTATATTGGTCAGTGTGCCGAATCGGAATGCTATCATTTGTTTATGCCATATATGGCAGTAAAAAATGAGGATTGGGTGTTAATGTACTGTAAAATATATAGATAGGAAATAGTGCCGTTTTTGGCATTATTTTTGCCGGATCAGGCCGTGTTTTTTCATTTTCCGAAAAAAGGTCCGGGGAGGGAGTCCTAAGCTTAATGCTGTTTTTTCCCGATGCCAGCGGTTTTGTTCGAGAGCCCGGGTGATTAAATTTTTTTCAAAATTTGTTAGTGATTCATTGAACGCCCCCGGACTTTCTGGAATATTGCCTGAACTCATTTGAATGGTTTCAAATTCTGCTGAATCGGATGAATTAGAAAGAACGAACTTGTTTAGAGCGATATACTGGTACAAAACATTTTGCAATTCACGGACATTTCCCGGCCACCTGTGATTTAACAGGGCGTCGAGCATTTTTCCAGTCAATGGTGGAATGGTTTTTTTCTTTGAATATGATTTAATAAAATGTTCTATGAGAAGTGGAATATCTTCCTGCCTTTTTCGTAAAGGGGGAAGGTGTATGGGGAGGATGTGGATCCGGTAAAAAAAATCATCCCGAATCATTCCTTTTTCAACCTCTTGTATAAGATTTCGGTTGGTGGCAGCGACAATTCGCAGATCCGGATGTTTTGATATATTGCTTCCCACAGGCATATACCCTTTACCTTCAATCACCCGAAGGAGCGTTACCTGGAGATTCAAACTGATCTCACCGAGTTCATCCAAAAAAAGCGTGCCTTTATCTGCATGGTCAAGGTAGCCGTTTTTGGCTTTATCGGCTCCGGTGAATGCGCCTTTGCTATGTCCGAAAAATTCACTTTCAAGAAGGGTTTCTGAGATAGCACCGCAATGGACCGGAACAAACCGCTGTTGGTTCCGGTCGCTCATTTCGTGGATAGCGCTGGCCACCAGTTCTTTTCCGGTGCCGGATTCACCGTAGATGATCACGTTGGCGTCTGTGGCGGCGGCTTTTAATATCATTTCATATACTTCCTGCATAGCCGGGCTTTTTCCGATAATCTTTCCAAACCGGAACCGGTCTTTGATATTGTGCCTGAGACTGATATTTTCCCTGCGAAGAGATGCTTCTCTCTGGCGCAACTCTTCGGTGGCCTGTTTTTGTTCCGTGATGTCAGCGAGCAGTCCTTCAATGAATTTTAGTTGTCCGTTTTCGTCAAAAATCGGCCGGGCGTGAATGGAGGCCCATATGGTACTGCCGTCTTTTCGATAAAACCGGACCTCAAATCCGGATGCGGATTTTTTTGATATGATTTGGTTAATAAAGTCGTCTCTGCCCTCACGAGAGACATAAAGTTGATTTTTTAGGTCTGATATGGTCTCGGTGAGTTCTTCAGGGGAAGCGTATCCCAAAATACGGGCCATGGCCGGATTTGCGCTGATAACCTGGCCATCCGGCGTGGTCTGGAAAATGCCTTCCACGGCATTTTCAAAGATTGTGCGATACTTTTCTTCACTTTTGCGTAATGCATCTTCAACTTTTTTGATTTCCGTCAGATCGATACCGACACCGACCATGTAGTTTTTATTTTCCACAACCATCCGGAGGCCGGTAAAATAGTAGGGGATTTTTTTACCGTTCTTGATGATCAGGTCAGCCTCAAGGGAATCCTTGACGCCTGTTGTAAACATGTACATAACTCTTTCTGTGACACGCTTTCCGTCTTTATCAGAAAACCAGTCCAGCATTTTTCGCTTTGGCAGTTCTTTGGCAGTGAACCCGGTTAAGGTTTCATGGTTTTTATTCCACCGAATGATATGGCCGGTTTCATCATAGAGGTAGAAAATACCGGGCAGGCTGTCTAAGACCTTTTCAGAAAAAAGTTTTTCCCGCTGCAGGTCCTCAAAGGATCGTTTGTATTTATCCGCTTCTTTCTGCAGGCCGACCAGGAGTCGATTAAGCTGCTTAATGTCATCAGACATGGAAAGGTCACATTGCTTGAATGTTGGTCAGAAATTTGATAAAGGCTATCTCAATCGTGTTAACTTTTCAAAAACGGCATTTTGCCCGCATATATAGTTAAAGCTTGCTGCGTTTTTTTCATAGTTCAAGATGTATGATTGACCACGGTTCGTGTTTTTACATTAGTTTTATATACAGGCTTTTGATGGAGATTGCAATAACAGAGAATTCCTGAAAATAATCAACTAAGGGTTTAAGCTCATTATTTTCCAGGGGGGCAAATCAAAAAATATAAAAAATATTTTTAATTGCTGTGTTTTATAATCCCTTATTTTTGAATGAGCATTAATTCAGGTTTGCCGTTGATTTGAAAATGGAACATTCGGAAAGTATGCCATGCCCCGGAAAGATGAGTTCAGTAAAAATATAAAGAATATGTCTCAAGTATTTTTAAGGATACCGGCCTTTGAGGCGATCATTGCGAATTTTTTAATTATCAGTGTAATCATCTTTGCTCAAATTCTTAATTCGAAGAATTATGTGTACGGTTATTTAATTGTTCAGGAAGACCAGATTATCGAATGGATGACCTTTTGGTCTTTTTTCTTAGCAAGTCTGGTCAGTATCTGGGCCATGGTACGCCAAAAACAATCTGAAAATGTGGTCCCATGGTTTCTTTTTTTTGTTGCTGTCTTTTGTATGTTTGTTGCCATGGAGGAGATCTCCTGGGGCCAGAGACTATTCGGCTACCTCCCGCCTTCTTATTTTCTTGAGCAAAATTTTTAACAGGAATTCAATATCCATAATGTATTGAGTTCTCCTTTTCGAATGCTGGCTGTAAAAACTGTTATTCTCGGGTATGGCGTCGTTTTGCCGCTGATGGGGCAGATCCCGCGGGCCAGGTATTTTTTTAAAAAAGTTGCCATCGTTACACCGCCAATCGCTTTTGACGTGGTAGGGATTTGCTCATCTGGCCATTAAAGGGATGCCCCAAGCAAGAGCGGCGTTTTTTATTGATCCATGGAATTCACCATACTGGATCAGTCTCAATGCTCGGAGGACGGGCGCAGCCAGAGAGCCTTTATTGTTTCATTCGGACCTAATCGTCGTCGGGATTCAACGTATTGGGACCTGCGCGGAGACGATATCGGAATGGTCATTTTTGAAACTAACATGAAAAATTAGATACTTTATCGTCAGAGAATAAAGTCAACCGCGTCGCTGCCGATGGTTTTAAAATCCCCGGACTGATCCTGCCAGAACAGGTACTGATAAGCGATTCGCTCATATATTCCCATGATGCTTACGGAAATAACTTCTGCTGAATATGTGCCCTTGAATGTGACCCCCTGATTTGTGCTGACTGTCAGTAACGCGTTTAATACATCACCGGTGCATTTATCGAAGAGTACTTTCCGGTGTTCCGCCATCAGAGGGTTTTGTCCCACGGATTCGCGAAAAACAATGGCGCACTTTTCAGGATAATTGACGCAGAAATCTTCAAAAAATGCATGCCCTGCCAGTTTGAATCCTTCGATGGTCGCACCGTGTTTTTTGAAGACAGCGCCCAGTTTTAGAATCGCGTTTAAATGTTGCCAAGGGGGTTTTTATTTACCGTGAAGTACGGGGGCGATCCCCGAAAATTGACTATTGCTTTGAAATTCAGGTCCGGCTGGTTTTTTTTAAACGATTAACGATTGAACTGTTGACCTGCATGCGGTAGGGTCTATTTCATTTAAAAGCTTATTGATGGCAATTTATGCCACTGTATCCGAAAATAACGCATCAATTATATCAAAATGTTATAGATGCGTTATTTGGAAGAACCCATTGACTTAATCATGATCGGTTTGACAAATTGTCTGACAGCAGTCATTCGGCAAAGATGCCGGTATGCCTGGTTTAAAAAAAAATAGGAGGCAGTCATGAGTGAAGATGCCGGAAAGCAAAGAGTACTTATTTTTACCCATCAATTTGAAATAATAGGGGATTTGAATATTTATCAGGGGGTAAGATTGACCGACTATATGAATGAATCAAATTCATTTATATCCGTTACAGGCGTTGAGGTAAAACGCCAGTCCGGAGAAACACTGATGAAAGCGGGATTCTTAAATGTCCGTAAAGATGATATCGAAATGATAGTTCCTGAGGACGCTTTAATTACCTCGACACCATGATGCATCTGTGACAGGGAAAGACAATGGCAAAATTAGACAAAGTATTTAAAGCAGCGGTTGATTTAAATGCCTCGGATATTCATATTGTTCCGGATGAGCCCTTTGTCATCAGGCATCTGGGGCAACTGAAAAAATTAAAGAATTCGCCGCTGACGCTGAACCAGTGCCGGGAACTGATATTTGAGATATTAAGCGAATCGCAAAAGAAAACCCTTGAGCAGACCCTTCAGCTGGATTTTGGATATGAACTGCCAGATGTCGGCCGGTTCCGTGGGAGTGCCATGCAGCACCAGAGGGGGCTGAGTGCTGTTTTTCGCGTTATTCCGCCCCAGATTCCCACGCTCGAAGATCTGGGGCTGCCGGATACTGTCCGGCGGGTTCTGGATAATCACCAGGGCCTGATACTGGTGACCGGGGCGACCGGGCACGGCAAGTCAACCACCCTTGCTGCCATGGTGGATTATATTAATACAAATCGTGCACACCATATACTGACTGTCGAGGATCCCATTGAATTTATTCATCCATTCAAGCGGGGGGTGGTCAACCAGCGACAGGTGGGAATGGATACACTGACTTATGCCAATGCACTGCGAGGTGCCCTCCGGGAGGATCCGGATGTGATTATGGTCGGCGAATTAAGGGATCTTGAAACCATGTCTCTGGCAATCACGGCAGCTGAAACCGGGCATCTGGTGATTGCCACCCTGTCCACAGCCAGCGCGCCCAAGACGGTGGAACGGATTATTGACTCCTTTCCTGCCGCAGAACAAAACCAGATTCGGACGATGCTCAGCGAAGCCATAAAAGCGGTTATCACCCAGCGGTTGATTCCGGCGGTGGACAAAACGACAATGGTTTTGGCGCTTGAAATTCTGATCGGCACTTTGCCCATGACGAATCTGATCCGGGACGCGAAGACATTTCAGATTCCGTCAATGATGCAGACCGGGAAAAAGGCCGGTATGCGGATAATGGATGAATCGATTATGACATTAATGAAGGAAAATAAAATTTCCGCAGAAGATGCTGCGGCCAACGCGAATAAGCCGGAGAAGTTTAAACCCTATCTATCAGGACGATGAAAACTATTGCGCTTGGCAATACGGCGTTAAAATTCGGCTCAAAATCCTCATTTATAAATATAAAATCCGCTGTTTTGCCGAATTTTAGCCTGGCCGGTTTTGATTTATCTGGCCTGCGCGCATGACGTTTTTCGCCATCCTGTTGAACAAAACCCATTGAGTTTGTAAATTTATATAATATTGTGAGACGGTGTTTTATGAAGCTGCTTGATACCTATTTTAAAGAAATGAAAGAGCGCGGGGCGAGTGATCTGCATATGGTGGTCGGCTTTCCTCCCCTGATTCGTCTTAGTGGAGAACTGGTGCCCCTTGATCATCCGCTGCTGAAAGCCGAGTCGAATAAAAAGATTCTTTTCGAGATTCTGACCCCTGAACAACAGGCCAAAGTTGAGAAAAATCGCGATTTTGATATGGCGTATGAACTGGAGAATGTCGGCCGGTTCAGGTGTAATTTTTTATATCAGCACCGGGGGATTGGCGCGGTTTTCCGGATAATTCCGACTAAAATCCTGACCCTGGAGCAGTTGGGGCTTCCCGGAGTGCTTAAAACAATCTCTGAATATACCAGAGGGCTGGTGCTGGTCACCGGACCGACCGGGAGCGGCAAGTCAACCACCCTGGCGGCCATGATCAATTATATCAATGAGGTTCGCGACGGACATATTGTCACCGTCGAAGATCCGCTGGAATTTGTTCACCTTAATAAGAAATGTTTAATCACCCATCGGGAAATCGGGACACACGCTAAAAGTTTTGGAGAGGCCTTAAAAGTCGCCAGCCGGGAGAATCCGGATATCATCCTGGTCGGCGAGATGCGGGATCTTGAAACGATCGCCCTTGCCTTGACATGTGCCGAGCTGGGGATCCTTGTATTCGGGACGCTTCATACCAACAGCGCGGCGAAAACCATTGACCGTATTATCAATGCATTTCCGTCAGATCAGCAGGCCCAGACCCGGACCATGCTGTCTGAGTCCCTCCGGGCGGTCATTGCCCAGCAGCTTCTCAGGACATCGGATGGAAAAGGCCGCTGCGCCGCCAATGAAATTCTTATCGGATCAACAGCTCTTGCCAGTATGATCCGGGAGGGAAAGATATCTCAGATCAGCTCAATTATTCAAACCGGAACGGCATCCGGCATGCAGAGCATGGACAGCCATTTGTCCCAGCTGATTCGCGAAAATAAAATCACAAAA
>JAQYVU010000201.1 GCA_030145385.1 Desulfococcaceae bacterium | reverse complement strand
GTGAATGCCAGCATTTCCTCGGGTGCTTCAGCAGCATCAATCCTGCCGTTTAAACGTATCACATGGTGAACACAAAGGGCAAGCCAGGGCCCCGGTTCTTTTGTCTGCAAGGCCCATGCAGGATCAAGGATTTTTTCCATAACATGTTTGTCAAAGTTAAGGCTTGGATACGTGAGCACCAGCCGGATTCCATTTGCCGTGCTGCTGGTTTTTAATGCGATAACTGATTTTTCGGGGATATCGGCCATGACTGCCAGAAAAAGGTTCTGGAAAATCTGGTGCAGCCTTGAAAAATTGCTGCGTATGGCGGGCAGGTTGTCCTGAAGTTCCCGGCGGACCCGGATACTTTTTAAAAAAAGTTCGCCGCTGAGTATCCCGAGAAGATCGTCAAGGATCTGATTGACATCGATTTCATGGAGCAGCCAGCGGGAGCCGGCCGGTTGGGTAAAAGCGAGGAATTTGTCGATATCCTTATGACTGTGAGTGGCTTCCGATCTTATTTCTGCCAATGTTTCGCCCAGTTCGCTTGATTCGTTTTTTTGGGCCAGGTCCTGCGCGTATGCGGCTGCGGTATCAATATTGGTCAGTTTATCTTTGATCTCACGGAAAAACCCCTGACAAAGCTTTGTGTCGGAGGCCAGTCGGCTCATTTTTAAAAGCTGCCGGTCCATCAGGTAGAGGTTGTTTCGTTTTTTTTTCAGCCGGCGGACCAGATAATTATTGGCAAAAAAAGCGGATAAAATGATCATAAAACCGCCGGTGAATAAAACCGCCGGTCCGATAAACCGGGCATGTTTTAAGCCGGCCGTGAAGGCCGCATAATTGTAAAACCATAAACTGAGCATTAAAAGCAGTATAAAGGCGGCAGCCATGGGTAAAATTATTATTTTGTTCCATAACGGCCGATAACGGTAAAATTCTGGAAACCCTGCAAATCCTGGGAAATCGGATAAATTTTTATAATTGTCGTTTTTATGATTCATTTTCATCATTTGTTTTTATCATCAGGGTTTTGTTTAAAAATTTTCATCGAGCAGCGTATGCTTGAGAATATCTTTAAGTTTGATTATGCCGGTCATCTTTCCGTCTGTCAGAATCGGCAGGTATCTTAGATTATGGTCGAACATCCGCTGGGCGACCTGGGTCAGTTTTTCATCTGCATGAGCGAAGATATGGGGTGCAGGGCGCATTACTCGATCGATTCTTTTTAACGGGAGCCATTCCGGATGCTTTGCCAGTTCATTCCAGCTGCAATATAGTTCCGGATTTTCGTTATAAGCTTCCCGAATCAGATCCGACCGGGTAATGATGCCTGCCAGCCTGTCCTCATTGTCCAGAACGTGAAGTTCTTCCCTGGTTGGTCCCCGGTTAATCTCTTCAAAAATTTCTACGGCTTTGTTCAACAGGTCCCGGGTTTCAAGTCGGATAAAACCGGCAAGTGAAATCTGTTTTACAAATTTTCTGGGCCAGAGTACCGGATACTGTTTTATCTTTTCAGCCTGCATTGCTTCACGCAGTTTTTCAGCAAGCGCTTCGATATCGCAGGGTTTCATCAGGTAATCGTATGCGCCTTTTCGAATAGCCTGTGTGCCGGATTCAATATCCGCATGCCCGGTGAGCATGATGACTTCAATTTCCGGATTGATTTTTTTTATTTTTCCCAGGGTTTCAATCCCGTCCATGCCGGGCATTTTTATATCAAGAACCACCGCGCAAAGGTCAGTAGATGATTTTAAGGTTTCGATGGCTTGATTCCCGTCAAAGACAGCGGTCGCGTCAATGTCTCTGAAAGACAGCAGCCGGCACAAATTTTCGGCAAATTGTTTTTCATCATCAACCACCAATACTTTTATTTTAGGTTTCATAGCTTCCTCCCGGCATCTTACCCGCAATTTTCACGAAAATTTATTTGAGATTTTTTACAAATTATTTAATCTAAAAACAGTAACTTATTCCAGGAACGTGATATCATAAAATGTAAAGCGTTATGCCGCATACGATAGTCAGCACGCAGGCGCACAGGGAATAAGCCCATTTCCCTTTTTTAACCGGACGAAACTGTGCCGTTGTATTTGCATGGCCCTTTGCGCAGAGAAAAAGACGATTGTCTGCGTCTGGTTTTTGGTCATGATGTTTTTGAATTTTTGCTGCGGCGCCACATGTATTGCCGGCTGAGTCTTTATGCAGGCAGATAAATCGTCTGCCGGTCCATTGATTGACAAGATTGTAAACCCAGTTCCAAACCACGGTGACGGCAAACAGTACAATAAAGGTGATGAGCAGATGAATTTGCGTGAATCCCAGACGGTTTAATTTTTCCCCGATTCGGGCCGGGTGGAGCGGCCCGTCCAGAGATCCGAAAAAACCCAGGTAATACAAGCCGATGGACAGCCCCATGACCAGCATGCTGATGCCGAAATTTTTTAGCTGCCGGTTCGCCAGTTCGTCTCCGGTGAGCTCATGGTTTGGCAGCGGTTGGCCAAAACCGGTGTTTTTTTTAAAAAAATGGTTCATTATTATTTTTCTCCGTTTTTTGGACCTGAATAATGAATTGTAATTTAGGTCAGTCGGTATTTAAAAATTATCACGGGCCTTTTATTGATGCAATATATATTGTGATTCCGGATAAATAGATGATACGATAACCATATCCATCCGGGAATATCAGGTACACTCATTTCCCGGATGGCATTTGGTCAGTGAATATCATTTCATCATCGGCTACATGCCCAGCGCTTTCATCAGGCCAGGTCCGATCTTCCAGAAACAAATGGCTACACATACGAGACAGTATGCCGGCACCACCCAGGTCCAGAATTTTTCCGGAAATACCCGGGTTGCATACG
>JAQYVU010000012.1 GCA_030145385.1 Desulfococcaceae bacterium | reverse complement strand
TTAGCCGGACGGGAAATATTCATTGCCTCAATGTTTTCCATGGCCAACGATGCCCGGCAGAATGCCTTGGAGGTATGTCCTGAAGGGAAACTTTCACGGTTGGCTTCATTCGGGCGGTTCCGCTCCCGAACATTTTTGATCAGGTGGGTGGTCCGGGTCGTACCTTCAATGGCTGCCATTTCAACAGCAAGGCCTTTTACTTTTGATGTTGCCCACTCTTTCGGATTATCACCACTTGGAGTAGGCACCATTGTAACAAAAACCCACCACGTGAGTATTTTTCCCAGATCATCGCTCCAGTCTGCGGCGTTTTCCGGCGAACCGTATATGGGCGTATGTTTTTGAGCCCAGTCAGATATTTTCTCATCACTATCAGTAAGCTGAATAACAATCGATCCGGCCATGGGAACCAGAAATTTTGGATCCATCACCGCATCTTTTGCTGCCTGCCCCACTTGTTCCCAACCCGGCAGAAAGGTCGCATCTTCTCCCCACTTACGACCATTTGACATTGTTCCGCATCCAAAAATCTTTGATGTGAAATCATTATCGCATACTTTCGCCATGGAAGAACAACCACATATGATCAGCAGTATGGAAAATATAAAGATCGCCGAAAGAGATCTGTTATTCATATTATAGGTCCTCTTCAGCGAGTATTCCTGAACACGCTCTCTTCACAGTCAACTTCGTTTAAAAATTACACGTTGCAAGCAATCCTGTCATAGAGACCGGGCACCTATGGATTACTAATCTTTTCAATTAGTTTTTCTGCTTCTTCTTTATACGTTTCTGCCCGTTTTGAAAAAAATTCACTTGTGACCTCATCATAGGGCGCATAACCATCTGAAACGGCAACAATCCCGGGCCTTGACCATGCATAGATTTTTACCTTACCGGCTGTCTCTTCAGATAATTTTTGCTCAAGCACCTTAACTTCTTCATCCGAAAAAAACCGCTTACCCGTCAGTTCAAGCAGAAAGCAGTAGTGGTCATCCACAAATGAACCATTGATATTTTCCAGAAAAACCTCCTCCTGCCTTTTGAAGTGGCCTTCCAGATACGCTCTGGCTTTTGTGATCACCCCCTTTTGTTCGTCGGAGAGAAGATACTCAAGCGGTGCCCACTGGTATCGGATCATTCCATTTTTACTATACAAATCAAACTGCACCTGACGGACCATGAGCCGAATATTCGGTTTTTCAAGCGCTCGCTGAAGGCTCTCTTCCAGAATAGAAATTTCATTTCCCGATATTTTCCGGATACCTAAAACAGAGGCAAATATTGTGGGATGTTCATCAGCTTCAATAACGTCAACATCAAGCAGAACAATGCCGAATTGGGATGCTGTATACTCCCGGATAATCTGCTCCGCAGCCCTTGTCAATTTGACCTTTGGGTGCAGTTTTTCGCTGACAAAAAATCCGTCCAGATCATTGGCCACAATCTTATTTGTGGTGCCGGCAGACGAAATATCCCGAGACATCACACTCCGGATAATCAGTTCAGTGGACATTCCAACAGACTCGGCCATCCGGCTTTCAATCCTTTTCACCTCCCTGGGCGAAATGATGCTGGATGAATGAATATTTGCCAGGACATAGAGTTTATCCCCATAAATTTCATACATCATCTTTTCTATTCCTGTCACCGGCATGGCAGAAAGCGCTTCAGACAGAAGCGTGCGGATTTTAGATTCTATTTGATTTTCCCGGGCAATTTTAAACAGTGCATTGGTTAAAAAAACCGTCACAATTAAAAAACTGACTGCTGCCAGGCCAAACCGCTTGATGATGTCTATTTTGGCTATGGTTTCAAAATGACGTGCCAGGCCGAAGACCGAAAAGGTAATTGAGGCAACCAGCAGAATGGATAAGAAATTGGCAAAAAACAGCAAAAAAGACCCAATGCCGCCGACGTAGGCACCCAGCGAAAAGCACAGTCCGCAATTGGCCAGCGGAGGCACAATGGCTGTGGCAATGGCAACCCCCGGCAGGGCTGGGCTGATTTTTTCATCAACCATTGCGTAGGAACCTGCGAATCCGGCCAGAACAGCCACCAGAAGATCAAAAAGATTCGGTTCCGTCCGGGACAGCATTTCCGGGGTCGCCTCCACAATAGGGGCTATCGTGCCCAGAATAAACCCCATGAAAACGGATGCCACGACGCCGACAACTTCGGCCCGAATGGACCTGCCCAGTAGTTCAGTGTTGCCGCGGATGAGGGCGAGCGTCATCCCGAAAATAGGCGTCATCAAAGGCGCAACGAGCATGGCTCCGATAACCACCGCCGTGCTGTTGGTAACCAGGCCCAAACCGGCAATCAGCGTTGAGACAGCCACCAGTATATAGAATCGGAACCCCGGCTCCGATCCTTCTTTTACCTCCTGGTAGATGACGCGGAATCGCTCGGGTGACACCTGAAGCCGGCTTTTATTTTTCATTTAGATCACTTTGAACTTTTATGGATTCAAATAAACGGCTCCCTTCCAGAGTAACTCTAAGCCGATCTCTCCGGACCCGGATCTTTACTTTTTATCCGCCGGTCTGACGGAAACGGCAACCGCCTCCGTGTACTTCGCCACCACCTCGTCGCCTTTTTTGATGTTTTTAAAATTTTTTACCTTTTCATCAACTTCCACGGTAATCACATTATTCCGGGGGCCTCTTAAATCCACGGTGCGATTTTCATAATCGATATCCACGACCACCGCCCGGACATCCATGACGTTATATGCAACGCCCTCGGGTTTCTGGCCCTCCGGTGCACGGGCGGAGGCAGCGCCAGCACTAAAAGAGGGGTCTTTTGCCGCGTTTTCAAGATTTATTGCAATTGCGGCATAATACGTAATATCAACCAAATCGCCGGCTTCCACTTCTTTAAAATTATAGGCTTCTTCATTAACATAAAAGGTCATGGTTTTTCCCTGCGGGCCTTTGAGGGTCACATGCCGGGTATCGTAATCAATCGCTTCTACCGTTGCAGTGAAAGATAATTCCTCAGCCAGGTCAATTGACGGCTTTTCCTGATCCTTCTTAAAATGGCTGCAGCCTGCAACGATAATACCCAACATGAATACGGATAAAACAATGAAAACCAGTTTTGAATGTCTTGACATCAGTTAATCTCCTTTTTTTAGGTTTGTTAAATTTTTAAAACGGATGCCCGATAAACAGCTGTGCAAAGGCATCTTCATCTGAAAACGCAAAGTCTGCCCGGAGGATAATATTATTGGCCATCGCCCGGACACCCGTTCCCAAAGACCATTTCATGTTTGAATGAAGCTCATTGAAATTCCAGTTGGGTGCCACCCGCCCCAGGTCGGAAAACCCCACCAGCTGAATCCAGTCCACATCCAGGCGGTTGTCTAATGTAAAATCTTTCAAAGGGTTCCAGTCAAGCGTATGGCGGTATTCCAATCCGTAATAGATGGCGGACCGGTCATTAAAACGGGTTGCCGGATACCCCCGAAGCCGGAACAACCCGCCCAGGTTGGCACCTTTGTAAGTCGGCGGACGGTGATAAATAGTATTGCCGTTTTCCGTATGGGAGTTGTTCCATGACACGCAGTCTGTGGTCCAGAAATTGAATGTGACCACCCGCTGCCGGGCTGTTTCCGAGGGACCTAAATTAAAATATTTATCCAGTTCAAAACCGACCACGGACCATGGCCGGGAACTCCCGAATTCGCCCCAGTCGAAGGAAAAATAGATCCGCTGGGAACTTCCCCGGGACGGATTCAGCCGGAAATCAGTGTTGTCATAATAAATCGCCACATCCGTGCCGGCTGTTTTCTGGATGATATCGGCCTCTTCATTGTCAAGGCTCTGGTTACGATAAAACGGCTTCAGTTCAAAATACGTCCGCCCGGTTGCCAATGGATTCCAGGAATCCGTGCCTTCATCAGCGTAAACACAGATCCCGTTTTCCAGTTTACGTTTGGGCATAAAAGTGTCCGTGCCGTGACCGATGGGCAGAAGATACCTGATCCTGAAATCAACCCAGAAATCATCTCCATCCGCTTCAATAAAATTATCTTTACTGGAATCATTGCTCCCGGCATCTTCATCCGGAAAATCCGGATTATTGACGGTGAAAGACTGGATATTTTCAAATCGGCCAACCGATGTCTGAGGATCTAAAATCAGGCGTTGACAGAACGGGACCCGATAATTCCGGACCATCAGAAACAGCATGTAGGTCCCTTGTGCGCTCAATAGACCGGTTCCCACCGTCAGCATCCGGTCCTGGCCGTAACCTTCGGCAATGCCGGCGACCCCCAGTCCGGTGCCGATAGTGGAATTGTAGAATGGATACGGCACAACAAGCAGACGTTTAGGTGGATTTTCCGGTGCCGGTTCCTTCCCGGCAGCGGGCGTTTCAGTCTCCGCGGCATATCCCCGGATTCCCGCGATACAAAAAAAAATCAGCACTAAAATGATCAGGCAATGCCTGAAAACCGGATACAGCGACCGCATTAAACGCTTTAGGGTCCGGTATTGATATGCACGCAGATGAACCATCTCGTCGTTTTTGCCGGAATATGAAAAAATCAAAATAATATCATCCTTAATATTTACTCATGGTGAAACCAGATATCTCAAGTAGCGGCTATTATTAAGCATTAGACTCTTTCCGGACGGGTGCCACTGCCGCTGGCACCAGACTCACCGGAATCGGCTTTCCGACATCTAAGTGAACATCACGCTGCGGAAATGCGATGACGATCCCGGCTTCGGCCAACCGTTTGCCGAGCATATGGCGAAAATCACTGGCAATAACCCGGTAGCTCATTTCCGGATCGATGTTCACCCAGAAATGAACGGTAAAAAGCAAGGCACTGTCACCAAAATCTTCAAATAAAATGAACGGGGTCGGATTTTTCAGAATTCTGCCGTGTTCTTCCAGTACCCGTTTAGCAATATGAGAGACATCTCGAGTCGGAGACCCGTAAGCGACGCCGAATTTGATAGTTAATCTCAGCTGCGAGTCTGAAAGCGTCCAGTTCACGACATTCTTTTGAAGGAATTCGCTGTTCGGCACCAGGATATCTATGCCGTCAAAGCGTCGGACCTGTGAACATCTTGCCCCGACACTGACAACGGTGCCGGATGTTCCGTCAATTTCTATGATATCTTCCACCTTGATCGGCTGTTCCATCAGGAGAATAATACCGCTGATAAAATTATTGATCAGGTTCTGTGCGCCAAAACCGACACCAATGGCAAGTGCGCCCCCCATAAATGCAAAAACGCTCAAAGGGATTTTTACTGATACCAGTGCAAAAATTACCAGACTGATAAATACAATAATGATAAATATTCTTTCAATTAAGACGACACCGGGAGCGCCGACGTGGAAGTATCTGGCGGATATCGAACCAATCTTTGTCTTCAGGGGTGTGCTGAATAAAAAACCAATAATCAAAATCAATAAAGCCATGATGATCTTACTGACAGTAACCGCGCGCTGTCCGGTCACTTTTTCGCCGTCAATAATTATAGTGTCGTCAACGGCAAACAGCTCATAATTCCAGAGAGAAACCAGAAAAGCCCGCCCATGGTCCAATATATCCGCAATGCGTTCGGTGATGGTAAACTGCTTGCGGTGGCCCCTGACTTCACTTAAAAACCGCTCGGTGTTCCGAATCACATCATTTGTTTTTGGGATTTTTTGGGACAGGAAATCAGCCCGTTCCTGATATGCTTCAAGTATTTCAAGAACAAAGGCCCGTTCTTTTTCACTGATCAGGTCGGCTTCCGCCCGTCTTTGCTGGTTGGAAACCAGACTTTGAGACAGTTCCAGACTGGAACGCATGTACGCCTGAAATTCACGCAACTTGGAAATCATGTTTTCAAGGATTTCGACGGCTTTTTTTAATTCCACATTATCCCGTTCAACAGCAAGCCGGTACCTTTCCTCCCATAGTATTTTCTCAACATCCAGGCCGGAGAGCATAAAAAAATACATATCCATAATCTGGGAACTGGTATCCGCCCGCGCCTGAAAGACTTCAAGCTGACGTCGGTCGATCGAATCCCCTGTAAAGCCCGATGTCTTGCCTGACAGAACCGCCTGCCGTGCCTGCCTCAGTTTTTCCTGGTCGACTTTATCCCGTTCAGACGCCTCAGAATAGAGCGTTTCAAGTCTCTCTTTTTCATTTTTTATGACAGACAGTTTCCGGTCAAGATCCTGCTTTGTAAATGCAACGGCGGAAGACACGCTTTCGAAATACTGTTCAAGAACTGCCAGTTCTTTTCGATTAAACGCGATGATCGCGTCAGTGGCCTCAAGTTGTATTTTTAAAGCCAGGGGCCTGACGCGTGCCACCTCATTTCCCAAAAAAGAAAGATCCCGAAGCCATTTCAACCGAAGCGGATTTTCAGATGACCGTCGGCGCTCCAAGGCCTCGGTTGCCAGCCTTAATTTCTGCTCGAATTTTTTCAACTCATCACGGGCTTCTTCCTGGTTCTGCAATAAAAGCGTTTTCAACGCGGTCTTTTCATCAATTTTAAGATTCAGATCATAGATATCATCCCGCAACTGATCCACAACGCTGATCGCATATGGAGGCCCTTTACCATACCTTTCCAGACCCTTATCCGTATCCGGATAAAAACGGGCTGCCTGTCTGACTTCATCAATGGTTCGATAGGCGTCGACATACTGTTCATAAAAGGAAATTTTTCTCTTGAGCAGCCAAATCTTTTGATTAACTTCCTGGGCAGTGGCACCGATTTGGTCGGGCGAAGTGGTTTCCAGAAAAGACTGTGTGTTTTGGAGATCCTGCCGTGCCTTATCCAGAAAATTCTGGAGACGGCCGATCGTTTCGACATTGTCACCCGGTTCTTGTTTAAGCGTCTGTTCAGAAGGAAGCGGGTCGAATTCAAGATCGGTATGCGGCCATGCAGACGGCAAATCAGCACCGGAAATCAAAACCCATATCATAAGCCCGGTGAAGAGACGGCTGATTATTTTTATTGATTTCTGTAAGGTCATATTTCAAAGCTTTTGAAACAAAAAATCTTCATTTATTCATCGCAATGAAATGAAATCAGGAAACAGCGGCACAAGGAACCATATGGCAACATTGCGGCATCAGGGATCATCGATCAGAACCGGAACATCGCACCGACAATACCCGTGAACACTTCAGTATCGTAAAAATCAATATTGGCATCATTCAACAGATAACTTCCCGTGACGTACATGCTGAAATTCTCATGACCAAAGGGCTTCCAGCCAAACGGATTTCTATAGACGACCTGCATGTTGGCGCTATAGAGGTCATCTTCCTGTGTTTTCCCGAAAACCGGATTGGTTTTATCATAATCCGCCATGCCGATGAGACCGTTGAGCACCAGGACAACCGGATTATCGAAACAAATATAGGTCATCTGGAAAGTCGTTCCCCAGTTGCTCATGGCGTCGCCGTCCCGATGCCTCTTGAAATATGAAATGCCGGGCATTATTCGATGTTTCTGCTGGAAAGTCATACCGTAATTCAAATCAATAAAATGGTTGTTGCCATCCCGGCGAAGCAGGTCTCTTTGATCCGGGGAGAGCCCCAGGAAAACACCGCTTTGTTCGTCGTCGATCTCAATCTTCCGGTACGAATATTTTACCTCAAAACCGGAACCCAGAATCCGGTCAAAAACAATTCGTGCGCCGTAGGAAGTGCGGTCGGACTCATCTCTTGGCATACCCGTCACATAGGGATCTTTCCAGACTTCGGTGGGGATGTTTGTTAATAATAAGCCGGCGGAAAGAATGCTTTTATCCGGCAGTTCCTGTTTGACCGCCAGCTGCTGGCCAAGCTCCATCCGGGCCACATCTTCGAGCTGAGAACCGAAAGTAATCTGTGTTCGTGAATCGGCAAACGTCCAGGCCAGTTCATAATTCAACGATGGATAACCTTGTGTTTTTGAACCCGGTGTATCGGTCAGTGAATCAATCGTCTTATCTCCCAAATCCACCATAAGAACACCGGCTACCATGTTGCTCTTGTAATTCATAACACCGGCTCCGGCCCGGACAAATCCGCTGAAGCCCGGTTCCTGGGGAATCGGATCCAGGGCATATGCAGCGCTTACGGACAAAAATAAAACCATGATCAACAAAGGGATTTTGGCAGTATTCATTTCTCTCTGCTCCTCTCTAATCCTATAGTTTATTTTGCATCTTCCAAAGCATCAGGACATATACCCGGAAGAAAAAAACAATTTATCCTGTATGTAGTTTTGCACTGCCCTTTTCTAAACTAATTATCTAATTTTATAATATTTTTTCCATCACATGGCAAGAATTAAACAAATTTGCCAATCAAAACAGGCTCTTTGACAAACCCTCGGCGCCTGAACGACATGGACCGCTGCATCGTCAAACTACCTGCCGCCGGAACAGCTTTCCATTTCCCGATTCCCGGATACCTATCCAATCCGGTGAGGAGCAGCCTATTGCCTGACACGCATTGTTCCGTCCGGACTCTCGATCAGACGAACCCTGTCACCCACGGCATATTCATCATCTTTTTCCTGAACAATCACCAGAATGCGCCCGTCATCCATTTCCAATTCTATTTCAACTCCCGGACGCATGGCCCTGGCCTGTTCCGCAGCGCTCCCTGCGGCTGCCCCAGCCAATGCGCCCCCGGTAGTCGCCAGTTTCTTACCCCGGCCACCGCCGATGGTGGAACCGACAATGCCGCCGACCACGGCGCCGCCCACCGAACCAGCCCCGGTCTCTTCATGCTGGATTTGAACGTCTGCCACATTCAAAACCGTTCCGTAGTATACGGACTGAGCCGTCTGCGCCTGTCCCGGTGTGTAGGTTTTGCTTCCCTGGCTGGGCGCCTGGCAACCCGCTAAAATGGCTAAAAAAGAAGCTGCAATGACAAATGCCATTATCCTGGTTTTCATTTTTTAAACCCTCCTTTTATTTTTCAGTTCGTTTTCTTGTTATTAAAGAAGCAATTAAACATAATAAGTGCCGTATCTCCGCCGTCATTCTCGAAAAAGGAGATAGTCATCTTCATAGTTCAAAAGCTATTGAAACATATTTTTTGGCAGAAGCGTTTGTATTTGACAACGCAACGTCCAGCGAGGTCCGATATCATCCGGTTTCACAACATTATAGAAAGCCGTGACCTGCAAATTCAACGGTAGTTTGCCTAGAAAGATCAGCCTGCCGATCCCGCCGCCAAAAGGAACCGTCCAGCGGTTGTCGCTGTCCGCTTCCCAGTTGGCTGTGATGACAGGAGCGGAAGACAGATACCATCCGTCCGGCAAATTATAGTTAACAAAATACTGAACCAGCATCTGGTTGACATCAGCCCGGTCGGAGTCCCCGGCAAACGACCAGATATTCTGAGCCAGTACACCATAGACCCACAGCTTACCCATCTTAAGGACTACTGCCGCAGGCCCGGCCCCCCATTTTTTACTGCCCAGCCGGTCATCCGTTGCAGTGGGCAGCATGAAGATAGGCCCGGCGCCCCAGATAACTTCTCCCGGCTCTTTGGGCCCGACAAACAGAGCTAAATTAATATCACCCAGCCCGAACTTGCTGTCCTGGCCGGATACAAATCCCGGCTGATTGATCAGCGGCATGATGGTGCGTGTTATCAGATTCCACTCCTCATTCAGGGAGAATGGAATCACCGGCTGGATATTCGTGATATTCTGAGTTTTTTCAAAGGGACCGTATTTAAAATTGGTATTGTTCTGAATCGGAAAACTGATCAGATCCGCCATGGGGTTCTGAGACGCTTTTCTCAACTCTTCATCAGTGTTTTCACCGGATTCCACAACACCGTCTCCCTTGTATGCCAATGTCAGGCCCGGGAGCACAAACATACAAGCAATTATTAAAAACACGATCAGAATTCGAATTCTTTTAAACATTTTTTACTCCTTATTATGATTTTAGAATCAGGTTCTTCCATCCATTACTGGTATCATTGACTGAGCTTGATTCTTCACTTTGGTTCTATAATGCAATTCGAGCGCGGATTCCACCGATGAAAATCGTATCTTCATCCGGGTTGCGCACCGGATCAAAGATGACCTGGAACGTCGGGCCGACCTGGATCTCCGGCGTCACCTGTACGCGATAGTAGGCATCGATCATACTCTGGTCGTCCAGTGCCCGATCTGCCGGATCGGACCAGGTGCAGCCGATTCCGATGCGGTCATTGGCCTGTCCGAAAATTTCATCTATGACCAGGCCCACGTTTGCCATGTGCCTGACAGGCGCCGGGCCATTTTTACCGCCGTCCGCGTAACCATAGCGCACGAAAGGCGTAAAACGTCCGAACCGCTGAACTGCCGATCCGGCGATGCCCCAGCCGTCTTCAATGCCAGCGTCTTCCCTCTCGTCCTGGTGCCAGAGCGAAACATGAAAGTGACCTTGCGGCGGCCCTCCGGGTTTACGCGGCAGCAAGCCTGTGTCAAAACCGAGCTCGAAAATTGAAAAGAGTTCGCCGTCATAGGTATCGAAACCGGATTTCTGAACATTTGCGTTTGCGTCATGGGCACCGAGACGAAGCATGATCCTGGAAGCAGGCCGGTACATGACAAACGCGCCGAACCCGTTGCCGGGCAAAGGGATCGCATTGTTGGTGACCTGATTAAAATCGATGAAATCTGTCCGGAAGTTCTTGAAGGGAAAGAAGTCATACGCTGTAATGGGAAAGATCTGTCCCACGCGAAACCCGAATACATTCTTGAATTTCTGCTGTATCCAGAATTCTCCGACACACGGGTCCTCTTCCCCATAAGGTGCGGCGGTTGAGTAGAGTGCTCCGAACTGCGTGAACAACCTCTGGGGCGGAATGTCGGTGCCCAGGGTGTCCCGCCAGAAAAAATCAAAACCAAGCATTGTCGGTGAATCCGTTTCACGGCCGTGAAAGACCCAGGTGCCGCTGATGTCAAGGTCTGAGCTTGCCGCATCATCCTCCGGCCCGAAATTATCACTCGCCTTATTGTAAATGGCAGCATAGGAGATGCCGAACTTAAATCCGTACTTCTCATCAAGGTCAGCCTTCATGTCATACCAGGGTTTTAAAGCCCCTGAGATACCGGGAAACTGAAAGAAGTAATCCTTTTTTACCGCGTCTTCTTCCAACCGCTTAACAATGGACCCGGGGTTGTTTATCCGTAAATCTTGTTCTTGTTCACTCAAGGCGGTATTGCCGGATTCAAAGTTTTCCAGCGGTTTGCTCGTTATGCTTGTTGTGCTGCCGGCATAAACCTGAGAGGGAACAAACAGAACTGCTATTAATACGGCACCAAGCCACTTAAGATACTTATACTCCGGTAAAAAACGATTACGCATCGCTCATTCCTTACAATTAATGATTAATTCATATCCACGATGCCCATCATTTGGTTAAAATAACACCGACATCTTTGGCATATTGATCCCATGCTGCTTGCAGTTTCTTCAGCGTTTCCGGCTTTTTACCGGCCAGATCCTTCGTTTCTCCGGGATCATCCGCAAGGTTGTAAAGGTGCCATATCCCTGTCCCGTAGGGCGGTGAAACTGAAACTGCTTTGAAATCACCCTGCCGTGCCCACTTGCCGTTTTGCATCTCTCCACAGACGACTTCGTCTGCGCCGTAGACCGCTTTTGTCGATCCGGTGAGCACGCCTTTCAGCGTCTTGCCCATCATTTTCTCCAACTGCCGGCCCTTATATTTCTCAGGGCGTGGAATACCGGCAAAATCTAATATCGTGGGCATGATGTCCCAAACATAGGCAAAGGAATCAGCCTGCCGGCCGCTCTGGATACCCGGTCCTGCAATGATCAGCGGACTGCGGATGCCGCCTTCGGCAACGGTCATTTTAAAAAGATCCAACGGGCCCGCACTGGCAGATCCCCAGCCCATTCCGTACGCATAGTGGGACATGGGGTTTCCAATATTATCGATACTGTTGTCAAACTGGGCGTACCATTTGCTGCCTCGGTTGCCGGGATAGTCTTCGCTGTACCAGGGATTCGGTCCGTTATCAGACAAAAAAAGCACGACGGTATTATCGTATTCGCCGATGTCTTTAAGAAACTTCACAACCCGCCCGAAATGGTAATCCATGTTGTTGACTATGCCTGCATAGACTTCCATTCCCCTGGACTCGATGGCCTGCTGTTCCTCGGTAAGTGAATCCCATGCCGTCACCCAATCATAGACTTCCGGATGGTATCGTTTTGGCATCGGGGCGCTATCGGAAACCAGCCCCATCTGTTTTGCCGCTAAAGCGCGCTGTGATTTGAGCCTCTCGTACCCGTCGTCATACTTACCGCGATATTTGCTGAGCCACGGTTCAGGAACATGCATCGGGTCATGCGGTGCGGTAAAAGCAAGATAGGCAAGAAAGGGTTTGCCATCGCCCCGGTTTGCCCGAATTGACTCAATTAGAAAATCAGCAAAACTGCGCGTGGCATAAAAGTCTTTGGGCAATTCTTTGAGCCGCTTATCGTTTAAAACATACTCGGCAACCTCCTCATGCACTGCCAGCATTCCGAACATATCGCTCCAGTAGCTGGCCCCGCCGAAAAGCATGCTGAACGACCGCTCAAACCCACGTGCATAAGGGAAAGATTCAGGATCATGGCCAAGGTGCCATTTGCCGGCCATGTAAGTATGGTACCCGCCGGAGCCAAGGACTTCGGCAAGGGATGCAACCCGGTCGTTTAAGTGACCTTCATAGCCTGGTTTGCCGCGTTGCTCGGGCGCAAGCATCTCCCCCATATTGCCAAGACCAGCCAAATGATTGTCTGTTCCGGACAAAAGCATCGAGCGGGTCGGCGAGCAGCTCACGGAAACATGGAAGTCTGAAAATTTCACGCCCTGCTCAGCCAAGGCATCAATATTCGGTGTATCGATCTCACTGCCGAAACAGCCCACATCGGTCCAACCCATGTCGTCAACCATAACCAGCAGAATGTTCGGCTGCTTTGCTTCGGCATATGATGACGATACAAGCAGGAGGCATAGTACCCCTAAGATAAATAGAAACGTTTGCGGTTTGGACACTCTTTTCATACCTGTTCTCCTTGTCACTTGGGTCACATTCAGGATACCATTTCTTTTGGAAGCGGCATCGTAAATTTGAATCAGGTTAATATAAACGACTGAAGTTGTTATAAAAGATTCCTACAGCAGTCATTATTTGACCTCTTCCGGCAAATTAAATGAGTATTCACCATTCAGGAATGCTTCACCAGGCTCGTACATCCGCCACTGATAATAAAATCCTTCTCCGGTAAACGGCAGACAGTTATCCCGGCCATCTTCGCACCCGCCCAGGTAGATGGTAAACGATTTGTCGGCATTGGGTTTTGCGGTGACACTATTCAGACTGTAGGCGTCCAGGTCATTTTTTTGAAAGAAGCCCTGGGCATTGTACATGGAAATCGACCAGAACGCGTTAACCGGCACATCGGCGGGTACTTCGATTTTATATTTCTTTGCGGTGGATAAGTTCAGCTGCACTGCCTGATACATTGCATTTTCAGGCGGCAAAAGTCCCCATCCCGCAATCGTTGCAACGGTATGCTTCAGGGAATCGACCTCGCCGCGTTTGCCCATGGAACCGATGGTATCTTTGCCTGCGAAAGCGACCAGCTGCTGGACCATCTTAAAAAGCGTTTCATAGCGTTCCATGTCGTAATTAGGCAGTACAAATGGTTCACTGGAACCGCCTTCGACCTTGAACCCGTCCTGCAGGGCGTGCGCGGCAGCCATATCTTCAGGATCATCCGGATTCATAAATACGCGCACTGCAAACTCGGCATATTGAGTGCCGACATCCTTTTCTTTGAGTGTGTATTTGCCGGGTTTGGTATATACCTCATAGGCATAATGATCCTCGTCAATGACCTCAACACTGAAATACCTGCCATTGTTTTCGGGAATCGTTAAGGTTACGGGTTTTTTCAGATTCACAATCGCAAGGCTATAGAGAGTATCACGATTCATGGCGATAGTGGTCTGGTTGTCAATATCCACTGCCGCTCTTAAGTGATACAACTTGTTAATGCCGCCAGCGGCCTTTTGATAGCGGTCAAACTGCATATGGCTTTCCACGGTTCTCAAGTTATCGAGATTCACATCAATCTTGCTTTCTTCGGCAAGGGCGCTGCCCACAGAAGCTGAAAAAATCATTATCATAATTAACAAAAACCATTTCTTCATTTTAATTTCTCCTTTTTATTATTTTGACCTAAGTTGAGCGATTGTCGAGGTTGCCGCATATGCAAGAAAAATGCTTTTCCGCTATAATGGTTTATGCGGTAGCGCATTTGACGCAGCAGATGCGGTGAGATCGGCAATCCCGTAGGGCTTTAAATTTTGAAACTTAAAATAGATCAAAATCCTTAAATAAATATTAAAACAATTATTTCAAAACTTAGAACGCTCAATTTAGGTTTGACATAGCTTCCGTCAGCGGTTTTCCTACTGAACCGGAAGGCAGTTTCGTACCCAGTAACAACGCCAGGGTCGGCGCAATATCCACGGTTTCCACCTGCCGGTTAATTGTTTTCGCTGAGATGTTCCAACCGGCAAACATGATCGGTACATAGGTATCATACCGCCAAGGGGAACCTTGCGTGCTGGCTACCTTTGACCCGTCAAAATCGTTGACAAACCAGTGGGGTTCGAGAACCAGACAGATATCCCCTGATCGCTTCGGATTAAAATTGCGCAATAGCTGCTGTGCAACCGTTGCAGCATCCAGCATCAATGCTGATCAATGGTATTCAAAACACTTCCGGCTAGCGCTCTTTCTGATGCAATCTGATCAGCAGCGACGATGATAAGATCTGCTAACCGGTAAGCGGCCAAAGTAATGCGCCGGTGAGCCACATCCTGTAATTTCTCCCAGTATTCGACAGGCACTTCCGGAGCCTCCTCCACCGGGGAGATCCCTTCGAGTGCGAATTTCACCATTTTCCTTACCACCGTGTCAGGAGTTTGATCCGGATCAGGGTCGGTGACTGTTTCGATCCCATATCCGTAGGCAAAATCTACCGCCACCTTGTAACTCTCCCGCGCCCATTTCTCAAAAACGTCCGGCCCACTGTACGCGGCCAGCTCAGGGAAAGCAGAGCGCGGATACTTTTTCACCAATTCCTGCGCATTACGGTCGATATCACCCAATTTTTGCGACCGCAGGCTATTGGAGTCCCAAAGCATGTGCAGCGGAATTGTCGAGTCCCCCAGAGGATCGGCAACGTACTCAAGCGTCCCCGCAGCATTTCCGGCGGGAAATTGCTTTGAAAAGCGATCACTGACATGAAGGGGCTGGTGGATATCTCCGACCAGATGGAGTATCCAGCTCAGGGCACTGGCGCGTTCGGTAGGATTGGTTTCAGAACTCGACAGCATGGCATAATTCAATACCAGGGCTTCGATCGCCTGTCCTGCAGGCATCCCTTTACGAGCTGCAGCTAAAGCCTTGGTCTCGGGCGAAGCGTCTGTTTCGACAATGGCCCAGCGGGCCGTATGCCAGGTAGGGCGGTCATGTATCGTCCATTTGTTGTCGTCCGGCCAGCGTGCTCCTTCGATGAACATGCGCCGGGCGCGTTCCTTGCCCCTTGCATCTCCAGAAGCCACCCAGAACGGGCTTGGATCCGGATGCTTCAATAAAACCAGCCCAATCTTTTCAATCAGATCGGGATGCGTGCGTTCGATTTCAGCGAATGCTATGGCTGCGCAGGTCATGTGCGAAGGATGATCCCAGGCATGCGCGGTCGAAGCAAAGCCAGTGAAGGCACTAAAGACCATTGCTGCTAAAAGGATTGTTGGTTTTTTCGACATTTTTGACTCCTTAATTTCTTAATAGTGATTTCAGTTTCGCGGCTGAAAGCCGCTTTCACAAAAAATTGTTTCCTCAAAAAACCCCAGGCAATTTATTCTCCCTGCTGTTTTGAAAACCGCATGGTCCCGGAATCGAATTTCAGGTCAATATAGAGATCGCCGTCTTTGAAAGAATAAATTACCGCAGCGGAAAATCCTTTGACAAATTCATCTTCCAAAGAACCCTCCGGACAGAAAGCCATGGTGGAATGGGTGATCTCAATGGAAATAGTCTTTTCCCCGGGGGAAACCGAATAGACGCCGCCCTTCTGATTGCAGTCCCCCTTTACACTGAGCTTCCCGTCTTCTTTAAACTGCACGGTATAGTTTGCGGGATTTTCAGGAACGACCTTACGATCGTCATTATACAAGGTCTGCACCCACTGCCAGACCGGGCCGAAAAGTCCCTGGATTTTCTCCCGGGAAAACCGGACAAGAACGTCGTTGTCACTTAAGAAAAGCAGCTCTCCGCCCTGGATTTTCCATGTGCGGGTATGCTCCAGGGCCTTAAAAACCTCGGTTTCCAGGCTCATCTCAAGATCCGGACAGGCCATTCGGGTTGAACCGACCGGGCCGAACTTGAGTGATGCTCCGTCAAGTTCGTAACTGCCAAAGAAATTGTTGCACCCGGAAAATCCTGTCGCCTGTTTCCGGCCAGAATTCAGCATGATATGCGGCTGTTTATTATTTGCCATTGGTGATATTTGCGAACCAGCCACTTCCTGCAGATACCATTGGATGCCTTCAATACCTGCTGCTTCCGGCCCGGGGCCGCTTGATTCCCGTTTCAAACAGGACACCAGCAGAATTCCAAAAAACAGTGACCATGCAATGACAAGTAATCTTTTCCTCATTTCACCCCCTGCTAACGTGTTTTCTTAATTATTTACTGATCCAGCACCTCGGTTAACGGGACTCCGGTTGCGCCGGAAGGGGCTTTTATCTTCAGATATTTTGAAAGTGTTAATGCAATGTCCACTGTCTGGACTTCCCGGAAAACCGTTTTGGCAGCCAGACCGTTTCCGACAAAAATAATGGGAACAAACGTATCATACCGCCAGGGGGAACCATGCGTGCTGGCTACCTTTGACCCGTCAAAATCATTGACAAACCAGTGGGGTTCGAGAACCAGATAGATATCGCCGGAGCGTTTCGGATTGAAGTTGCGAAGTATCTGCCGGTACAGCCGGGTATCGGGAATTTTTCCTTCAACCAGATCAATGCTCGGCACCGCATAGGCAACGCCTTTGAATTTCACGAGTTCTTCGGCAATGGCCCGGGCCACTTCATTCTCATCCAGCTGATGTTTCAGTATTATCTCATTATTTAAGTAAACGTAGGGATGATTGAACCCTGAGATAAGCTCCTCGGCGATGCCGTATGTTGATTTTATGTTTTCGATGGCTTTTTCTTTATCCAGTTTGTCCGGCACAAAATACTGGGCATCAATGCCAAATTCATTCAGCTGGGCCGGGACTGCCGCCGCGCCATGGTCAGCGGAAAGCACAATGAGCGTATGTTTCAGCCCGACGTGTTTATCAATAAAGGCGAATAATTCAGACAGGGTTTTGTCGAGACGCAGCAGATTGTCTTCGCTTTCCAAACTTGACGGGCCGAAAATATGCCCGACATAATCCGTGGAAGAAAAACTGATGGATAGGTAGTCGGTGATCTCATCCTGCCCCAGCTCTTCCTTAACCACCAGTTCCCGGGCAAATTTGAGGCACAACTCATCTCCTGCGGGACTGAGGGTCAGCAGCGAGGTGAACAGCTTGCCATCCGCCTTGCCAAACGGATGCGGAAAAACGATGCCGTAACCGGGAAGGTTGGTTTCATAGGGCATATCATCGTAATTGCCGTAGATGTATGTCGATTTGTCATACATCAAATCCCAGTTTGTATCGGCATACGCCAGCGGAACCTTTTTTTTGTTCCACTCATTTACCCACTGGGGATACGCATCGTAATAATACGTGCTTGTAACAAACTCCCCTTTTGCCTTGGAAAACCAGAACGCTTTGCCCGCGTGGCCTGCCATGGTGACAGCCCCACGGTCTTTCACCGAAACCCCGAATATTTTTGCTTTGCCGTGGGTTCTTAACGCCAGCTCGTCGCTGAATGTCGTGGTCAACATCGCCGCCGGGGAGCGGCCGTCTGTTCCGGCCAGTTTCTGGGTGGGATCCAGCTCAGCGTTTTTGTCCACCCCGCCGCCTTCACCGAGAAGTGAATACCGGTCATCTTCGATGTTGTAGACCACCCGGTTGAGTTCCCTGTCAAACCAGATATTGCCGATCATGCCGTGATCGGCCGGGTCCGCACCGGTGGCCAGCGTCGCATGCCCCACGACGGTTTCAGTGTTGGCATGACGGTGATGGGCGTTTTCATAAACGATTCCCTTCTCATACAGATACCGGAAACCGTCTTTACCCAACCGGTCATAAACGGACCCGGGCATGTCGCCCCGTAACTGGTCGACCGTAATCTGGAGAATCAGTTTAGGCGATTTTGAAAGATTACTCTGGCTGTAGCCATTTGCCGCAGGCAATAACAAGAAAAGCACCGATAATGCGGCCGATATTTTCACATATCTTTTTATTGATTTCATAAATCCTCCCCTGATTTTTTCCCGTTACTGTCAACCCGCATTGCCATTGACCTGTATTTTCAGGATAATGGCCATGCAGCGAACTTATTATGCGCCATTCAATAGCGGATGCTCATTTCACCATTTCCGCTTTGGGCGGTTTCCAGGTTTTAAATTTTTCCAGGTCGGGCACGTAAACCCGCAACTGGGGGCTTAGATTCAGGTTCTCCCGCGGGATGGGCAGCCAGTTTTCCTCGGGCACGCCCCCGGGCTTTTCGGCAGCGATAAAAATCTCGATGCCGCCATCGTCATTAAGCTTCATTCCGGCATTCTCGCCAACGCTGTATTTCTTGCGGTCATTTGGAATGAAGAATCCATTTTCCAAATCATAGAGCGTCAGCGACCAGAAGGCCCCGGCCGGCGGCAGCTCATCTTTGGTCATCCGGATGACATAGTCGTGCATGGCGTTCATCTGCTTGCCGTCGGCTGTTGCCACCTGTGGATAGACCGCCTCCTCCTGAGGGATGCCGATGGGGCCGATGATCGACACTGCCTTTGTGGCTTCCAGATCCGTCTTTCCCTTGGGCTGGAAAATACGGCTTTGAATCTTGGTCATCGTCTGTGCGTCTGTCAGGCTTGCCAGCCACTTGCGCTGAATCCGCTCTGCTGTCTCGCGAAATCTTTTGGCATCAATTTTCGAAGCCCGGCTTGGGTCATATGCTTTTCCCGGTTCGACTCCCATCGGCTCATAGGCAGCCAGCACTGCCTGGTCCATTTCGTTTTCCGGATCAAAGGTCGTGTGGTTGAAGACAAACTGCATGACTTCGAGCAAATTGTTCTCAAACACATCCGCGTCGGTCTTCCCCACCGGCGGGAATTCGATATCACCGATCGGACTGGCCTTGCCGCCCCGGTATTCCGACAAGGTGCTTATCTTCACCGACTGCATCTCTTCGACAATTCGCTTGAAGCGTTCCGGGTCGTTTCCATGCGGCATAATCCTTAATACCGCAGAAATAAAATCACCGGTGGCCTCAAAGATGCGGTCAACACCTTCAACCGGCTCGCCGTTGTAACCCTGGGTGCGGGCAGTATAGAAAAGCATTTTCTCGGGTTTCTTGAAATCGCCCAGACGCGTCGCCATCGGAATATTAACGTAGTGGTCATAGCCTGTGACCATGAGCGAGACATACTTTGAGTCAAAGGCCGGCATTTCCAAAATCACGGGGTCCTTGCACAAATCCAGCATACACGCGATATAAAGCGTGTCGTTGTTGGGCCGGGCAATTTCCCTCATCGTGTGATCTTTGAGTTTCGTATCCGCATCCATGGTGTTCCACCCGCCCTGTTTAAACGCGAACTTGTTGTTCACGTTGTACATGGCCACATACTGGTAAGATCGGCGAACGATGTTTTCAATTTGTTCATCGCTCAATTTCATTGTGTCTTGTACCCTGGTTTCGACAGGGGGTACTTCCTGTTTGGCTGCCGTTTCTTCCTTTTTATGCGTGTCGGCCGTTTCTTCTTTTGTGCATCCAAGAAGAACCACCATCGCAAAACACACGAAGAATAATCCGATTTTTTTCATTGCCCTGCCCCCTTTTGTTTACCCTCTGATTAATAGAGATAATCATTTGATTTAAAATCGAATATAAATTTTACGATTATATATTTTATTCAGCAGGCTTAAAATTAAACTTCTGGCCGCCAATGGCCGCCTCATACATCAACCCCCCTTTTGCGTGAACAAATACAGCCATGCCCTTGTTGTAACTGGTTTGCGCCTGTGCCCCGGTAGCGGGACCGGCCGTCGCACTGGCAGATGCGCCTTTAGAGCCTGCCTGCGCCTGAACACCGGCGGTAACGACAACGGCCGATGCCTGGGCGTCAAACGCAAACTCACCGCTGGTAAATTCATCGTAAGCGCGTTGATCTTTGAAAAAAATAATCTCGGAAAATGCCTGGCCGCCGAGCTGCCAGCCGATGGACAATTTGACGATGGATGATGTCCCGGTCATTTTACTTGCCTGATACACTTTCCCCTCGCCGTAAGCCCCCCCGACAACAAAGCCGGCTTTTCCAATCGTCGGAAAAATTGCATATCCATATGCGTTTTCAAAAAACGGCTGCACGGCCGGGGATTTTTTAAAAACCTCAACCGCATTTGAATAACTGTCAGCAAGCGCAATGCTTGCAAAATTCAATGCAAACATCATCATAATCAATAAACTATAAAAGCGATAAGTCTTCATTTTCATTCTCCTTTATGCTGATTTTATTATTTCTCACCACTTATTTTTTAGCGACTATTTAACCAATTCAATCTCTCCCGGTTTCCAGGTCTGGTCAAACCATGGTTCGAGCGGTCCATAAAGCCGGATAATGGTATTCCAGCCTTTTCCGGAAATGGTCTGGATCCAGTTGCTTTCCTTGCCTTTTGGCGCTTTAGGACCGAAATAGATATCCGTGGTGCCGTCTTTGTTTACCTTGACCCCGCGTTCGCTGTTGAGGCTCGGAAACTGCTGGTCGGTCTGCAGCATCGAGCGGGTCTGGTTATCGTAAACAACAATTGACCAGAATTCTTTTGCAGGAACATCCGGCGGAAAGGTCAGCTTGTAATTCTCTGCGCCATCAAGCATCAGCCCTTTGCTGTCCACCGTGGCCAGCGCATACTGCGATCCCACCCCCACCATTTTGTTTGCCATGGCCGGGGTGATCATGGTTGCATAGTAAAAGAACATGGACCGGGCATCCAGACGACGGCCGCCGTCTTCGTAAGTAAACAGGTGATTTCCACCGATAAATGCTGTCTTCCAGTAGCTATTTTCAAATATATAGGCTTCCCTGTCTCGGGTGTCGAAGATATGCGCCCGGGCGATGGCACTGCCGATTGCAGCCGCATCCGTAAGGATTTTTTTCATCCGTGCATCAGGGGCAAATTCCACCCCTTTCTGGATGCCGATTGCCGCCAGCTGACCCAGCAGTTCAGGATCACCCGACCCCACCGGCTCCTCCTGAATGGCCTGATTGACCTCTTCAAAGAAGGTGTAATCATTGGCGTGAATCGTGTTAAAGGCTTTGCCGGACAGGTTAATAAACTTTTGTTTTGGCGGGTTTTTGATGGCTGCAAGCGGATAAACCTTTGCGTGCTGCCTGATGCGCTCAACACCGGGTTTGGGGGAATCGTCAACCAGAAAACCTCGCCAGATCAAAAAATTGTTGTATGTCATTGATTGATAGACATGAAACCCCATGGGTGGAACCGGACCGTCATAACCCGGGGGAAGGAACAGAAAACGGCCGCCGCGTCCCTGATCAGGCCCGGCGTTGCCCAGGTCGGCAACATAGCGGAACCACATGTCATCGACAATACCCAGCGTATTCGGCGGGCTTTCCACTACCAAAGGCCCCTTGGACAGATCCAGCCATGCCCCAACATAGATGCTCTCCGAGTTAGGGGTCAAAAAAAGCGTTTTCGAATCCATCAGGTCCTCAAAGATGCCGATGGTATTGCCGGTGATGCCTGCGGATTTGAGGCCCTCGCGCATGGCGACCAGCGAAGCAACCGGTATCGAGTTCAAAAAGACATCCACGGCCCGCATGGTATCTAAATAGTCATAACTTTTCTGAATGGTCGCCTCAGTTGGAAAACCGTCAACAAATTCCAACTCACCGATGCTGGTCTGCACTGTGTCCGGCGTGGTAATGCTCTCCGGGATCGGTGTGGTCATTTTCATCTTTGGTGCTTTGGCATAAGTTGCAGGGGCGGCAATGCCAATTATTACAAATGCAATAATGAATACTGAAAGGACATAATTTTGTGCTGTTTTCATATTAATTCTCCTAATTTTCAAAAAATTGATTGATCATATGAACATTTACGTCTTCAAAGGATATCAAAACGGCAGTGCGGCAGTGAGTGTGAAAAAATCACCCCGAAACCGGTCCTCAACCTCAAATTCCCGGATCCATTTAAAGGTCAGCTGGCCGTTCCACGGAAGATAGACAAGGCCTGCCTGCAGTCCGAGACCATATGCCTGGTCTTTAACGTCCTTATTGGCCGCATCGGATCCTTTGTCTTTGGTTATCTGCCACTGGCCATAACCGGCAATGCCGACTTCGGAGAGAAATTTTTCATTGACGGGCAGAAACTGACTGACGCCATAGTTGAGGGTAAAATGAGATCCCGGCGTGATATCCACATCATCCTTTTCATGATGGATTTCATATGTTGCGTTCATTGTCAGGGCCGTACCTTTTTGTTCGTCAACATAGTACACCCCGTTTACCATAAATTCATGGGTCCACATGCCAAGTCCCACATTGTCAGCCTCTCCGGCGTCATATTTCCCGATGGGAATGTAAATACCATATGAACAGCCGATATCCGCCTGCCCGAAATTCCAGCTGAGCCATAACGGCCGGACATAAGTGTCTCCAAACCCGTAGCTGGATTCGTCAAATTTTGTTCCGAGCGCAGGAATGTTTACAAGCTCAAGTGCTGCCTTAAAATTTGTGTTGCCAAAAGGCTGAGACACGAGACAAGCATAATTTGCCCCGAGAATTTTCTTTTCAGTCACAAGGACATAAGTCGGCACGGTCACCCACGAATCAATATCCACATCCAGCTTTACGGTGGCTGGGCCAACCGGGATCGAATTGACGTTCTTGCCGTTTTTGTCCTTTAAGGTATCGGTTGTGTAATAAAGGTTATACAGTATGAAATAGTTGCCCGGATCCGGCTGGACAAAATCACGTATGCCCATCAGTGCCGCGGAAAAGTGACCCAGTTCGGCTGTTGATCCAAATCCTGCAAATCCGAAAACCACTGCAAAAAATGCAAACCCCGAGATAAGAAAATTGTTAAACCACCGGGTGTCTCTTCTGATCCTGGAAATCATAGTATCCCCCTTGTTTCCTTCTGTTATTATGGAAAAATAAATTGTACAGAATCCTCCGAAAAGCGTTAACGGGATCACCATCCAATCCTCATAAAACATAAATAAACGTCCTGTTTATATATTTTCATCCAGCTTCTGAATGATTTCCAATTCCAGATCCCGAAGAAGCGCTGCATATTCCTCTCTGGGAGCAGCGGCATTTTTTTTGTCCGACTGAGACCAAAAAACCAATGCATCCCGACACTTGCGATAATCTTCACATATACCTTGGAAATCCTGGCTCTTCCTGAACAAATTTTTTAAGAGCTCTTTTCGATCCGGGAAGCGTTTAATAACGGCAAATAAATCCGTATAAATCACATTCATCAAAACATCCCTTTCAAATAGATATATTGTGATTAAACGGGAAGAAAATAAGAGAATAGAATTGACTTGAAGTTGACTTGTTTTTCTTATAAATAAATAAGCTATGATTGTGAACCTAATATAGGGTATTTAATATATAAATTTTATTTAAAACCCATTGATTTTAAATAAAATAACTTCCTAACAGTTCCTGATGGAACAAAAAAATGGTTCTACAAAAAAAAACCCCTCCCGGCGATAATAGGAAATCGCCTCTTTCCCCGGCGGCTGAAGAAATATTGCGGCAGCTCCAACGAATTTTAGACAGCCCGGAATTCAATGCCACCGAGGCCCAGGTCGCGTTTCTCAAATTTGTTGTGAATAAGGTCATCGCCGGAGAATCGGACGAGATCAAGGGCTACACCGTGGCCACCCAGGTATTCGGCAGAAAAGAGGACTTTGACCAGAACAACGATCCCATCGTAAGCATTCATGCAAATAAGCTCCGCCGGGCCCTGGAACACTATTATTTAACAGCAGGCAGAGAGGACCCGTTGTGCATTGACATTCCTAAAGGAACTTATATTCCTGTATTTTATAATCAAACCGGAATGAATGCGCGTACAATAGCAAATAGCGATATAAGACCGAATACCACGGATATGAATTCGTGGCCCACAGTGTTAATCAAACCATTTAAAAACCTGACCGGCGATTCAGAAAGTAATTATATGGGAATCGGCCTGGCAACTGAGATATCTTCTGACCTGGCCCGCTACCAGGATATCCGGGTGTTAATGCGCGGTCCGGAAGGACATGCGAAAAGGATTTCGGATACGCCTGCCCGTTTTGTTGTTGAAGGGAGCGTGCGCAAAGACGAGACGAAAATCAATGTGAATGTTCACTTAATTGATACAGTCAGCGGCATGCAAATCCTGGGAGAATCTCACAATACAGATCTTAAAGCCTCTCAAATAATCACCTTTCAGGAGGAAATTTCCAGAAAATTAGCCGTTGGTGTTGCCGGTGAGCACGGGGCGGTCTCCCGAACGATGTCTAAGGAATCAAAAAATAAGCCGCCGAAAGACCTGACAACCTATGAAGCAATATTGAGGTATTACGAATATGACAGATTTTATAACGCAGAGACATATATTGCCGCTTTAGAGGCCCTGACGCATGCTTCAAAAAATGAACCCGATTGCGGCCAGGTATGGTCGAAGCTGGCGCGTCTCCATGCAGATAATATCATCTATGAATATTTCGACACCGAAATATCCCTTGAACAGGCCCTGTCTTATGCCAGCAAAGGCGTCCTTCTTAATCCGGACAATCAGCGTGCCCGAACGGTTCTCGCTTTTCTGCAAATGCTTTTTGACGAAATTCCTGCAGCACGGGCTGAGACCGAGCAGGCTCTGGCCCTGAATCCTAATTCGCTGTTGTTCATGGATGTCATCGGCTACCTTCTGACCCTGCTTGGGGACTGGGAACGCGGCACGATGCTGATAAAAAAAGCCGTAAGCCTTAATCCCTATTATCACAATTTTGTTCATTATGCTTTATGGCTCGATTTGTTCCGCAAAAAAAAATATGATGAGGCCTATCATGAAACCTTGAACTTCGCAGTTACCGGAAATTTCTGGGAACCGCTGGCCCGTGCCGCAACACTCGGGCAACTGGGAAGGATTAAAAAAGGAACACGAATCGCTAAAGATCTTTTAAAACTCAAACCGGATTTCCAGACAAAAGGACGTAATCTGGTCAAACATTACATTAAATTTGAAGACATCGTCGAATGCGTTATCAACGGGCTTCAAAAAACAGGGGTGAATGTGGAATAAAAACAATCTGCTGACTGCGGATATGGCACCGGGCCATAAAATCGCCGCCTCTTTTAGTTTTCTGAATTAACTCTATTTGCCTTCCCGTTTCCAGGGCAACCTCCATATCTGTTTTCTTTTCTGCCCAAATAATTGCCCGATTTTTCTCCCCTGTATTCCAATATCTTTTTAAAAAAAAGGAGGGTTATTATGAGATATACAATCGTTATCTGCTTTTTTTTAATGGTATGTTCACCGGCAATTGCGCAAGAGGCATTGCCGGCGGACACTTCTTTTGAAACCCGCAGGGGGTGGGTATTTGAATTTGATCCGAACGATCAGCCCTACCCGGATTACATCGCCGATCCGAGGAGTCCGCAGATGCAGTTGGGATTCGCCATGTTTGACACGGATATACCGGATACCTCTGCCGGACGTTTTATACTTGATGCGGGCACCCGCTACACCGTTTTCAAAATCACAGACCCCAAAGGAAAGGATGATTTTTCGCTGGACATCGCCGGATGCCTGTTCACCCAGTTTGATACCGGCAACAGCCTGGACAATGTCGGCTGGGATGGTTTTTATGGCGTTTTTCTGGTGTATGACTGGAGAGACACCATAACGCTTCGTTACGGCTACCGCCACCTTTCCGCTCATTTGGGCGATGAATATATTGAAGCCACCGGCCGGAAAAGAATCGGTTATACGCGGGAAGACTTTGCATTGGGCATCTGCTATCAAATGAAAGAGGACATTCAATTCTATTTCGAACCCAGCTATGCATTTCACATCGGCAATCATGACCGCCAGGAAAGATGGGCTTTTGAGGCGGGGTTCCAGTATCAGGGGCCCCATGATATGTGGAATAACAGTACGGCCCAATATGCCGGCATCCATTTTCGCTCTTTTCAGGAAACCGGCTGGAACCTGGGCACGTCCGTTCAGGGCGGCATCCATATCAAACGATCGGCCGGCAGCAGCAACTGGCGCATCGGCTTTGAAGCTTATACGGGCCGGGCAATCCTGGGTGAGTTTTCACAGGAATATGATGACACCTATCTTATGGCCAGCGTGATGTTTGATTTTTACTAAAATTTATCATCTTGAATATTTTATATACTTTCAGAACTATCTTTCTGAATTATCTATCTGCCTTTACCATGTAATCAGAACTCACGGCCTTAATATTGAAGGAAAATTTTATGCCGCAGATTATCAAAATAATACTTGCCTATGGTGCCTGATGCTTTCCGGAACCGCCTGCGGGAGTTCCCCGTATGAAAGACGATGAAATTTCGGCCAAAGACACGGAAGCGCTTACCATTTACGCCCGTCCGGCTGACAAAAAATAAAAACAAGATCATCATTTAAAGATAAATTTACCATTCCCTCCCCCGGAGGGGAATTGGAATACTTTTTAGAAAAATGAGCAGAAAAAACATTCAAAATTCTGAAAACAATACGATCTCCGGCATTGCCCCCCGATTAAACACTGTAATTTTATTTCTGTTTTTATTATTTATTTCAACCTTATACGCATCTCCTCTTTTATCAGCTCAATCCAGTGATGATCCGGAATTAACTGAAACTGAAAATTCTTTGCCCGAATCAACCGGCCAATTCGCCAGTGACATTGAGGAGGAGGAAATCTCTGAAAAAATTGAGGATTCCCCTGAAGCTGAAGATTCCGAAGACCAGAGCAACTGGGTAGATGATTATTACGATAAAACAAATATTTACATACACAATATGGTGTTTAAAGCAGACGACTTTCTCGGTGAGGAGCAGGAAGAGGACCTGCCGACCCTCACGCGTTCCCGCTTCAATTTTGCCATAGACGCCAAAATTGAGGACAACAACGGCCGTCAATTCTCCATGGATCTTGATTTTCGAGCGGATATAAAATTACCGAAAACAAAAGAGCGATTCGGTCTTTTTATTAATACATCGGCTCCGGATGAACTCCCCGGCGAAGACCCGGATGATGTGCAGAATCCTCTCCTGGTAGGTCTTGAATTAATTTCAGCATTCAGGCGCTTTCCTTATCTGAGCTCTGTTGCAGGTGTCCGGGTGAACCGGTCGCCGGCTTTTTTCACCGGAATTACATTCAAACCGCATTTCGAGTGGGAAACGTTTCATGTCATTCCCCAGCAGAAAGTGTTCTGGTTCAGTGATGAAACCGGACTGGGGGGCCTCACCTCCCTCAGGCTGGACTGGCTGGCCAGGGAAGATCTTCTGCTCCGGTCCCTGTCTGCGGCACGTTACAATGAAGCAACCGAAGGTATTGAATGGGAACAGACTTTTATGATAGGCTTCAGCACCAAGGGGACCTTTAAAGATCTTGATCGCGGGCATGGGATTAAATTCAGCGTTTTCGGACACAAAACCGGTAGTACCGGAATTATTGATTATTATCGCATAGCCTATATATACAGAAGAAATATATATAAAAAATGGCTGTTTATTCAGGGGGGGCCGGAGGCCAGATTTCGCAACGAAGATGACTGGGAAATCGCCCCCGGTTTTCGCATCGGGCTTGATGTGCTGTTCTGGACGCCGGAAGATATTGACGCTTAGAAACTTTAACCACCAAAAGAAAAGCCATCATGACGAAACTTAAACAAACAAAAAACATGGCTTTCACCGCCGTCCTGCTGTTGATCGGCTACGCGATATTTATTCAAACCGATGCCTGCCTTCTTGCGGCACCGGAAAGGACTGTCGAAAATTTATCCATAGACCCGGAATTCCAACCGCAATCAGGCACTTACCATTATCAGGTGGCATGGAATAAAGTCAATGTGGGCACCGCACGCATTTCCGTTGAACAGGAAAATGATCAATATACGATAGCGGTGCATGCGGAGACCAACAGCAAGCTGGATCGCATATACAAAATCCGCTACCGGGGAGAATCCCTAATTTCAGATGATCCCTTCTCCCCTATTGAAGCGAAAATCCATGAAAGGGTCAAATCGACTAAAAAAGAAACCGTCATCAAGTTTCAGGAAAACGGAGCAATCAAATCCACAGAGACAAAATCCAAAAAAGGAAAACCGGCGAAGGAAACCGAACTGGAAATTCAGACGGAGAACTTCACCCTGGACCCTTTTTCCGCCACCTTCCTGGTGCGACGTCTTGACTGGGAAGTCGGAATGGAGGAAATTTTCGATGTGTTTACAGGAGATGACCAGTATTTACTTGAACTTAAATGCATTCAGAAAAAGACCATTGAAATTGCCGGAAAAAAGCGCGAAGCATGGGAGATTGTTCCGGAATTGACAAACCTGGATAAAAAAGAACAGGAAAAAGACAAAAAACAAATGAACGATATGTGGATTTATGTTTCAGCCGATGAAACCAAAGAAATGCTCAAAATCAAGGTGGCTCTTAAAATCGGATATTTCCGGATCATTCTGGAAAAATTTGAGCCTGCTGAAGAGGCTTCTCTGCAAACGCTATCCCAATAAGAGCCACGGCCATTCCGGCACGTATTCCGAAACAGCCTTGACTTTTTCGGAATGCGTGCCGGAATGATCGACGTTCAAAAATATCTCTAAAATGTAAAAATCTGAATTTGATCTTACTGGTTATGTTAGATTTTATTCGGATTTATAATGATTCACCCTTATTTATACTCCAAGATATGGTATTTCCTTAAAACAAAAAAATTGTATAAGTTATCGAAAGTCAGCGTTTTTAAATATTTCTGCAATACTGTCGTTTCTGGCTACCAAGTTGCATTGTGAACACAGGAAAAATAGTATAAATGAGCAATCATTTTCCTTTGTCAATCCATTCATCTTTTGGATATGGATCAGGCTGATATTTACACTGTAGATTTTTAAAAAGGGTGGTGGAGTCTATCATTTTGATTTTATTTGCGGGGCAGGAAACCAAAAAACTAATTTAAAATCCGTTTAAAAAATTGAAAGAGCAGATGGATGTATAACCGTCAAGACTTTTTAGTTATTTGGGTTTGATAGGTTAATCCACATTAATGCCGACTTTATTAAGCCCGTCTATAACGTGCTCGACAATGTCATCAAATTTAATAAAGTACTTGATCAGCTTCCGCCCCTTTTTCCGAAAATCCGCCTTATACATTAAAAGGTCGTCTGCAGCGCGTTTTCCTTCCTCAATCCTTCCAAGTTGCCCGAGAGCGGCGCCCCTAACCAGCGGTTCCCAAAAGTTTCCGTGAAAGGCTAACTGCATGCTTTCATGATATGCCTTTTCATACTCTTTTTTTCTGTATAAATCGAGCCACAGTGAGTAATGAACATAATTATGATAATAGGGATTGAGGGACATGGCTTTTTTTATCAGCATCGGCCCGCGTTCCCATTCTCCCAAGAGGGTCAGAATATAACCGATCACATCCAGAAAAAACAAAGAGCCGGGATTCAGGGCCAGCGCCTTTTCAACCTCGGCCAATGCAGCAGGAATTTCATCACGAAACATGCGGATAGCGGCGAGTATCATCCTGGCACGCTGATTGTCCGGATTGAGAAGTACGCCCTTGGTGGCGAAGGCCAGGACATGGTCAAGAGTGATGTCGGTATCGAAATATTCCTGGACAATGTTATCTGCATGGAGACGGGACAGTTTCGTCCAGACCTGGCCGCAGTCCGGCTCTTTTTCAGAAGCATGGGTCAGGGCCTCCAACGCGGCAAGATACGTCTCCGGCGTTAAAACCCTGTCATATTCATAATATTTTAATATCGCCTCATAGGTTGTCAGTTCAATGGGCGGTTTACTCATTAAGTCTTCAGACATCACCCTGGATATGGCCCCATGCTCTCCAGCCACGGCAGTTGCGATTTTTTCGATCATTTCATCCAGAAATGCCATTACCTGGGAGGGATCAGATTCTATTCCGCTTGATTCTCCGAAAATTTGTATATTGCTTGCAGAATCAATCAGCTGGATGTGCACATAGATTTTTGTATCATCCCTGCGGACACTGCCTTCCATTATAAAACGGGCATGATTATCAGATACCCTTCTGCTTTCCCCTTCCGGTCCATACATCATTACCCGGATATCTTGGTACCGGGATAAGGCAATCGATAGTTCTGTGGCAAGACCAATTCCAAAATGATCATTTCCCGCATCGCCCGTAAGGTTTTTGAAAGGTTTGACCAGCACGGTTGGCCACGGATATTCCATTGTGGCCTCGGGCGTTATTCTTTCGTGGACCGCTACAGGTGTATTCTCAGTACTAAATTTTGAAAATACAGGTACATAGGTCCCTTTGGGTATATCGATGCGAATCGGATCTTTCTGGCCGGCGACCAGATAATACCGTTCCATCGCCCTTCGAAGTTTGTTGGCATGGATGCTGACGATGGGGTCGGTATTCAGGTCAAAGTCTTCTTTCCGGCAGAATAACTGGGTGGCAATGGTGTATCCTTTTATCTGGTCGGATTCCCCGGCAATCGTCTTGCATACAACATAATCAAGGAGTTTGCGCTGGGATTCTGTCGCATGAAACTCATCACTGTCCATAATCCGCTTCAGTTGCTGCATTATCTTTTCCGCTGGAAAAGGCAGGTGCATGGCATGTGTGGGCGAAGGGTTAGACGGTATTTTTTGGACCATTACGTATACACCGGATTTCAATATAACACTAATTTGTGAATTCTTGTTATATTTTGTCATTCCAAATCTTTATAAAATCTATATAGGCCTTAAATAACCTATTATAGGTTCTCAAACAACCGTTAATGTAATAGTAAATAAAACCATATTCTACAAGTATATTTTACATCGCATATTTTTTTTATCTAATTCAAATGGTCGTTTATGCGGGGATTTTTTTGTATGAAAAAAATTCATGCCGATTTGTTCGCTGTGATTAACCGGTTTCCGGATCAAGAAGACGCCCTTAAACGGCTGTTTCTAAGAAGTACAGACTTCCAGGGGATTTGCGAGGATTATCGCAAATGCCAGGATGCATTGTTGCATTTGGCGCGATCAGACAACGACGATGCATCTGCTTCCTGGAAGGAATACGCCATGCTGCTGAAGGAGCTGGAGTCTGAAATCATCGAGTATCTGAATGAAAACACATAAAAACAAGCTGGCATATAGTTTTAATGGGATGGGTGAATGATTCCATTTCGCAGATTGTTTAATCATTTCACAATATTTTTTTTGAAATCAACACAGATAAACAAGGAGAACACAATGATTCAAAATATCAAAATAAATAACAGAAGGTTATCATCTCTTTTGATCTCGGGAACGGTTTTTTTATGCTTAATTTTAGGATTTTCAGGCTTTGGATCAGCAGCCGAGCTGGGGCACTTTTCCCCGGCACTGTTTAACATACGTGATTTTGCCCAGCCGACCCCAGGCAACTATTTTTTATTATACAACCTATATTATACAACCGATACTTTAAAGGATAAAAACGGAAATAACGTCAATTCGATTTCGGCTGGTCCAGCGACCATAAAACTGGATGTGGATGTTGACTCGTGGGTGACCGTGCCGACGTATCTTCTTGTGACTAAAAAGAAGATTTTCGGGGCAAATTATGCTTGTCTCGTGTCTCAGCCTTTCGGCAACACAGGTTTTAAGGCAGCACTTGAGCTTGTATACATTCCTCAAATCGGAACAAAATTTGACGAATCCAGCTATGGATTTGGAGACACTTATGTACGGCCGCTATGGCTCAGCTGGAATTTCGGGCAGGCGGATATCGGCTGTTCATATGGTATTTACATTCCGATCGGGAAATATGACGCCGGAGATGCTGACAATGTTGGGCTTGGCATGTGGACCCATGAATTTATGGTAAACGGGGTGTACTATGTTGACGAGCAAAAAGGTACGGCCCTTACAATGAACGGAACATATGAAATCCATCATGAAAAAGATGATGTGGATATCACTCCGGGATCCCATTTTACACTCAACTATGGTGTCAGCCAGTATCTGCCCGTCAATGAAGAATTCCTGTCGGAAATCGGCGTTGCCGGTTATGGCCAGTGGCAGATAACCAAAGACAAGGGATCGGATGCGACCAATAAGAATGTGAAAGACCAGGCGTATGGTCTCGGACTGCAGGCAGGTCTTGTCTATCTTCCATGGAACGGGTCGCTGACCTTTAAATGGATGCGGGAATTTGAGGTTGAAGACCGGTTTCGGGGAGACTTTTTTACGCTTTCAGCCGCGCTGCCCTTTTAAAAAGCATTGAATTCATTCATTTAAAATAAAACAATAATCAAGGGGGGTAATTATGAAAAAAATCGGTATATTATTAGTATTGAGCGGTCTGCTGGCACTTTTCGGTTGCAGCAAAGAGGAATCAGCTGAAGTTCAGAAAAAGGAAACACCGGCAGCCGTCACGCAAGATTTAACTGCAGCCGAAGCCCGGGCTATTGCAAAAGAGGCCTATGTATACGGCTTTCCTATGGTTGTGAATTACAAAACCATGTACATGTATGCGGTCAATGAAAAGTCACCTGAATATAAAGGACCGTTCAATTATCTCGGCTGTGAAGCCAGGTTGTATACACCGGAAGACAAGGCGGTGGTCACACCCAATGCAGATACACCGTATTGTATGTTCTGGGTTGATATCCGGCAGGAACCCGCGGTCATTTCCGTCCCGGAAATAGAACCCGAACGATATTATAGTTTTCAGCTTATCGACCTGTATACCCATAATTTTGCCTATATCGGTACGCTGACCACGGGCAACAAGGCCGGGAAATACCTGATTGCCGCCTCAGACTGGCAGGGTGTCAAACCCGACGGTATTGATGAGGTTATTCGATGTGAAACAGACTATTTCTTTTCCGTGGTTCGTACCCAGTTGTTCGATGCCGGAGACATGGAATCTGTCAAAGCAATACAGGATGTATATGATTTGAAAACTTTGAGCGACTATCTGGGGCGCGCATCCCTTGGACCCGCCCCGAAGCTTGATTTTCCGGAATGGAAGGAAGGGGAGCAGTTCACCGCAGGTTCGTTTAATTATATCGATTTTATGCTTAATCTGATCAATCCGGTGGATGAAGAAAAAGAACTCTTGAAACGGTTTGCAAAAATCGATCTCGGAACGAATGAAAGATTCGACATTACAAAATTTTCGCCGGAAACAGTCGAGGCTATCGAGGCTGGCGTCGCAGAAGGGTTCAAGGAAATAGAAGCTTTTGCCGCCAAAGCAGCAAAAGATCCCCTGGCCAGCGCAAAAATTTTCGGAACCCGTGAATTTTTAAAGAAAAGTGCTGCAGAAAATTACGGCCTGTACGATTTTTACGTTATGCGGGCAGTGGCCGCCCATATGGGCCTGTACGGCAATTCCGGTTTTGAAGCGTTATATCCGACCTATCTGACGGACAAAGACCAGGTCCCTATGGATGCATCTGAAAACAATTACACCCTGACGTTTAAGGGTGAAAATCTCCCGCCGGTTAAGTCTTTCTGGTCACTGTCCATGTACGATGGAAAGACCCAGCTGTTTATCCATAATCCGTTAGACCGATATCTTTTGACTTCAGCCATGATGGATCAGTTTATAAAACAAGAAGATGGCTCTATTATTTTCTACATTCAAAAAGATACCCCCGGAGAAGACAGGGAAGCCAACTGGCTGCCGGCGCCGGACGGACCTTTTTATTTGGTGATGCGGCTGTATGGTCCCGATTCGGAGGCCCTGGAAGGAAAATGGATGCCGCCGAAGGTGGAGAAGGTTGAATAAAATTCGTATTGTCGAACGCGGAGACTTGGAATTTAAGAAAAACCTATCTCTTTCTTGGTATCACTTAAGAACCTGATTAAACAGGAAAAAAAATGAAGAAACATCGGTTTTTTGCTTTATTGGCAATGGTAATAGTTGCATTAGGTTTTTCAAACCAGGCCTACGCCGACAGTTATTCTAATGCGGTTGACGTATTTAAAAAATCCCCGGCTGTTCAGCCGTTCTTTGAAAATGCCTATGGGTATGCGCTTTTTCCGACGATTGGGAAAGCCGGCTTTGTCGTCGGGGGGGCTTACGGCGAGGGAAAGGTCTATCTCGGCGGCCAGGTCACCGGGACGTCATCCATCATCAAATTATCCATTGTTTGGCAGGCCGGTGGCCAGGCATTCAGCGAGATTATTTTTTTCCTGGATAAACGCGCATATGATGAATTTACCAAAGGTGAGTTTGCATTTGATGCCCAGGCATCAGCGGTTGCCATAACGGCTGGAGCCCAGGTTCAGGCGGGCACCAAAGGGGTATCAGCCAGTGCGACAGCCGGCCCGGCCACGGGAGCTCAGGCAGAGACCAGTTACAACAAGGGAATGGCCGTATTTGTTCACGCCAAGGGCGGTTTGATGTACGAGGCAGCCATTGGTGGCCAGAAATTTAATTTTAAAGCGGAAAAAACACAATAATTCTTCAAAATACGGAGGAGAAAAATGACAATAAAAAAAGACACAAACGCCTTTAAAATTTTTTCGACTTTGAATGATAGGAAAAGGGGAAACAAAATGAAAAAACTCACGATCATGATCTCAGCTGCCTGCCTGTTATTGCTGTTTTCAGCATCCAGCCAGGCGGAAACCATGAAGACCAGAATCGGAGAACTGGCGTTTACAAGCGGCTATCCCACAGAAAAAACAGTGCAGACACTTTATGATGAACTTGATTTTCAGCGTGCCGTTCAGGCCTATCTATGGGCTTTGCCCATGGCGTCCTATGGGGCAATGGCCGACGAGCACATCCGGCTGGGCTGCGACAGCAGTACGGTCGTCGTGGCAGATAAATCCGCAGAACAGCAGCAACTGGTTCTTACCGCCAACCAGGATACCGTTTACATGTCGGGTGTTCTGGATCTGCGCAACGGCCCCATAGTTATGGAACTGCCGCCCGGACTTCTCGGAACGATGAACAATATCTGGCAGCAGCCCCTGTGCGATCTAGGCGGCCCGTTTTCCCCGGAGCAAAACCGCGGCGGAAAATTCCTCATCCTTCCGCCCGGCTATGACGGGCCCATGCCGGCCTTTCATTTTCATACTGTAAAGTCGGATACCAATATTGTGGTATTTTACCTGCGGGCTATCCCTCAAACCCGGGATGATTTTCCCAAGCTCGTCGAGCTCATCCATACATACAAACAGTACAAGCTTTCCGAAGCAAAAAAGCCGCCTAAAATGGATTTTATTCACTTGTCCGGTAAAGAATGCGACATGCTGACCAATGAAGGTTTTGCCTATTTTGAAAGCCTGGCCCGATACATCAATGAAAATCCACCCCGTGCCCAGGATATGGCCATGCTGGGAATGCTGGAAACCCTTGGTATTGCCCATGGGCGTGCTTTCGAGCCTGATAAGCGCTTGCGAACGATCCTGACCCAAGCGGCAGAAGTGGGACGGGCCATGGCCAAGACCCTTGCCTGGCAATCGCGGATACCAAAGGATCTCCTGTATGCCTACCCGGGAAAACGATATTGGAAACATATATTTTTCGGTGATCCGGCATTTCAGACACCGGATTACATGGCCATTGATCAGCGCAGCAAATACGCCTTCGAGGCAATCGGTACCGCTAAATCCATGGTCGTGTCGGTGCCGGGACAGGGGTCTCAATATATCGGTCTCTACATGGATTCGAGCGGTAAATGGCTGAGCGGCGAGCACACCTACAAAATCCATCTGCCGAAAGATGTTCCAGCCAACATGTTCTGGTCCCTGACCGGCTACGACAATGAAACCCGTTCCCTGATCCAGAATGATCTGGGACGTCCGCTCGTGGGGTCGGTTCATGGGGCAAAGCCCAACAAAGACGGATCATTCGACCTCTACTTTGGCCCCAAACTTCCTGAAAACGTACCCGAAAAAAACTGGGTGCAGACCAAACCGGACATGGGATGGTTCGCTTATATCCGCCTGTATGGCCCGGAAAAAGCGTATTTCGATAAAACCTGGATTCCGGGTGATGCTGAAAAGGTGAAATAATCAAATTTGATGGCTTCGTAAAAAGTCCAAATTCTTTGTTGCGCTACATCCTTCGTTACTTCATGGTACGATAAGTACAAATTATCACTCAGGATTTGCGCCCCTTGCCAATTTTAAGATTGGTGGAGCTTTTTTCTTTGCCATCGGAATCTGACTTTTTACGAGATTGCAAGTTTAAAGCTTTTATAGAAAGGAAAGAACTTATGAAGACTAAGAAAATAATATACGTTATTATATGTACGTTGACAACTATGTTAATGGTGTTTTGTGCCAATGCACAAGACGCTCAAAAGCCGAAATACGCTGCTGATGTACCGGAATTTCTGCTTACCCCGGACACGGTCAAGACCGATTTTCTCGGAGACCTCGAATTTTTCGATGGTATGCCCAGCGAATCTACGGTCAAAAAAACCTATGATTTTCTCGACCTGTCACGCGGAGTAGATGCGTTTCTTAACGGCATGCCGGCAACCTCCACATATGCTTTCCTGGAGGGACTCAAAGACGCTGGCCTAAAACCAGGCGACCTGGGGATTACCGAAAGCTTACTGGATGCCCGCGGCCTGTTATTGACTGCCCAATCAACGACCCCGTATGCCTTAGCAGAGATTGACTTAAAAAATGGCCCGGTTGTCGTAGAGATCCCCGGTCCTGTGCTGGGAATCCTTGACGACGCATTTATGCGTTACGTTAGTGACATTGGGCTGGCCGGCCCTGATCAGGGCAAGGGTGGTAAATATCTGTTTATAGGGCCGGACTATGAGGGGGATATCCCGGAAGGCTACTTTGTTGCAAAGTCTGCTACCTATCGTCATTGGCTGATCATGCGCGTCTTTGTGAAAGACGGTGATTTAAAGGCATCTACAAAAGAGCTAAAAGAAGGCTTTCGCTGCTATCCTCTCGCGCAGGCAAGCAAGCCGCCAAAGCAAAAAATCTACGACCTTTCCGGCAAAAAATTCAATACGATTCATGCAAACGATAGTTACTTCTATGAAGAGCTTAACGCGGTGATTCAGTATGAGCCTGCGGATGCATTTAATCCGGAACTTGTTGGGCTCTTTGCCTCTATCGGTATCAAGAAAGGAAAACCCTTTTCACCGGATGCACGCATGAAGAAAATCCTGACCGAAGCCGCTGCAATCGCCAACGCCACGGCACGTTCCATAACTTTTAGTCCGCGCAGTAAGGCTGTCTATTTCTATCCGGACCGCCAGTGGTATTCATCCTTTGCCGGTGGCAGCCATGAATTCATGAACAACGGCGAGCTGGTTCTCGATGACCGCATTATGTTTCATTATGCGGCTACCGGTATTACACCTGCCATGGCTGCGCCGAAAGTGGGAACAGGATCGGCCTATGCAGCTACTGCAAAGGATGTTAAAGGCAAGTACCTCGATGGTGGAAAAACATACAAAGTGACGCTGCCTTCGCCAATCCCGGTCAACAACTTCTGGTCATACATGGTGTATTCGGGTCAACACCGCTCAATACTTGAGACCGACCAGAAATCAGGCGGCCTCGATAGCACGTTTCCATCAGTCAAGCCCAATAAGGACGGCTCATATACAGTCTGGTTTGGTCCTGAAGCACCAGAAGGTCACGAGGGCAATTGGGTTCAAACGATGCCCGGGAAAAGCTACCTTACTATACTGCGGCTCTATGGCCCACTGGAACCGTGGTTCGACAAGACCTGGAAACCGGGTGACTTTGAATTGGTAAAGTAAATTATAAAGCAAAATTAAAAAGAATAAAGGAAAACAGAAATGAGTATTTCGAGTAAGATAGGTCGTTCAATCATCACAAGCGCATTAGTCGTCAGTAGTTTAATAATTTTTGGGTGTTCCACAGCAAAGGAGGCATCTATCGCAGATGAAATTGATACGATCCCCGTGACGCTTGAAAACTATAAAAGAGCAGAATCAGACCTCACTTTTGGTAATACTATTAAACTCGGCGGGGTCAATAAGTTTATCCACCTTCCGGTACAACCGTTTGATTTAAGTAATCAAACGGTTGTACGCATGAATCAGGATACCATTTACAGTGGTGCTGTTGTTGATGTGTCAAAAGGTGCAACCATAACCCTGCCGGAAACTGATGGCCGTTATCAATCTGTAATGGTCGTGCAAAATGATCACTATGTTAATGACGTTTTTATTGGTGCGGGTACTTACCAGATTAAAAGCGATATGGACAGCGATTTTGTTATGGTAAACATACGTACAGAAATTAATCTGACTGATCCGGCAGATGCTGAAAAAGTAGTCGCCTTACAACAAGCCGTAAAGTTAGACGTTAAAGGCGACAAAGTCTTTAAACAGCCTAATTATGATATGGATCAATTAGTGAAGCTTAGAGTCAAGCTTGCAAATGAAGCTATTGCATTGGATTCACAAAATAATATGCAGGGAGCGCGTGGCACAGTTGATGAGCATTTGCATTTACTAGGCACAGCTGTCGGGTGGGGGTTATTACCCGATGCCAATGCTCGATACATCGCATATGCTCCAGAAGACGACACAGGTGTTTGCTACCAAGCAACTTTTCAAGTACCGCCATTTAATGCCCCGGGCTTCTTTTCAATCACTATGTATGATGCCGAAGGCTGGATGTTTAATGAAAAAGCAATTCTAAACAAAAACAACATCACTTTTAATGAAGATGGCAGCTTTGATGTTACTTTTGGTGAATGTGGTGCCAACGCTAAAAATAACTTACCTATCACCAAAGGCTGGAACTATGTAATGCGGGTATACGAGCCAAAATTAGATCAATTGGAAGCATACAAATTACCAACGCCAGTCAAGGTAAAATAATGATAAAAGTATGAGTAGTGTAGAAACAAATATACTTATCAAAGAATAGGAGTGTTATGGAAATGGTTTTTAAACGAATAAAGATTCTGCTTGTTCTCATGGGTATTCTCATCATCACCGCATGCGCAAGTGTTGACACCATTAAAATTCCTACAGAAGTACCGGAGATTTATCCCGGGCTTCTGGCCGGCTATCTTGAGATCGAAACCCTTCCAAACAGTCTTGAACTGATTCCGCCGCCCCCGGAAAAAGGTTCGGCGGCCATGGCGATGGACGAGGAAGTCAGCCGAAAAGCATTGAAATTGAGGGATACTTCACGCTGGAACCTGGCCATTGATGATGCAAACCTTCATTTTCCCGAAGCTGCCGGTGCCTTTTCCTGTGCCCTGGGAATCCCGATTAATGAAAAGGACACCCCGCATCTTTACATGATTCTTCGTCGGTCTGCAGGAGATGCCGGTCTTTCAACATATCAGGCAAAAACGCATTATCAGCGGAAACGGCCCTTTATGGAAAATAATGCCCCGGTCTGCACCCCGGAAGACGAAGAAAAATTGAGAAAGGACGGTTCCTATCCTTCCGGGCATACAGCGCTTGGATGGGCATGGGCGTTGATTTTGACGGAGATTGCGCCGGAACGGGCCGATGCGATTCTGGCCCGGGGCCGGGCATTCGGTGAAAGCCGGAATATCTGTAACGTCCACTGGCACAGCGACGTGGCTGAGGGACGTTTTATGGGAGCGGCCACCGTCGCCCGGCTGCATGCGGATCCTGTTTTTTGCGCCGAACTGGAAGCCGCCAAAAGCGAATATAAAGCAGCTGTTGACAATGGGCTGATGCCTTCCCGGGACTGTGATGAAGAGGCGGATGCGTTGTCCGCTCTTTTACAATAATTCCATTTCAAAAACAAAAAAGTGACTTTTTTTTAAATGAAGGAGATCGTTATGAAAAAAGAACAAATGATTGCAGTGAAATTTCTTATTTTGCTGGTTTTTGCGACAACTATAATATCCTGTGCGTCCGCTCCCAAGCAGTCTGGATTTCTGGGAGAGTATTATGAAGACCTGCAACCCGGGCCAAAGGGTGGCGCTAATTTGCGATGGATCAAGCCTGGGGTCGATTTTAAAAATTATGACAAAGTTATGCTCGACAGCGTGGTGTATTTTTTTGCCGACGATTCAGAATACAAGGGGATCGATCCTGCAGTACTGTTGGGGTTATCGACTGAATTTGAGCAGGAAGTCAAAGAGGCCTACAAAGGCGGTTACCCCATCGTGACTGAGCCCGGCCCTGGTGTAGCGCGTTTAAAAATTGCTTTAACCGGCCTTAAACAGAGCAGTCCGGTCGTCAGTGGAATTACCACTGCCTTACCCATTGGATTGGTGATCAGTGCCGCAAAAAAAGGGACCACCGGCGCATGGACCGGATCCGGCGCTACGAGCGTAGAGTTGATTGTCATTGATTCAGTCACCAATGAGGTGATTGTGGCTGCTCAGGATGAACAGACGGCCGGGTTTACTGAAAGATTTTCCAAGTATGGTTCAGCTAAAGAAGCATTTAAATTCTGGGCAAAAAGACTCAGGACATTTATTGATCTGGCGCATGGAAAGAAACAGTAATGGATGTAAGACGAGAACATGCCCTGAAATCCGATTATAAATTAAAACCTGGAATCCGGAAGCGCTAAAGAATCGTTTCATGCGGATTTTCGCAAATTTTTAACGACCTGAAAAGGATGAGAAAATGTTTAAAGTTCGATTTTTATTTACTCTTTTAATGATTGCCTGTTTGTTCATCATGCCGGGTCTGACAGCAGCGTTCGATGGGGACGGGGTTGTGGAATCGGGGGAAGCCACTGATGAAGAGCTGAGAGCAGCGTCCCAGAACCCCATGGCGGATTTGATCAGTTTGCCGATTCAGAACAATACCAATTTCAAATACGGACCTCTTGAAAAAACCCAGAACATCACGAATATCCAGCCGGTGATTCCATTCTCTCTGAATAAGGACTGGAATCTTATAACACGCACCATCATGCCGCTGATCAATCAGCCGGAATTTGCACCCGGCCAGGACAGCAAGTTCGGCCTGGGTGACATCAATTTATCTTTGTTTGTCGGGCCTAAAGAACCGGGAGAAGTTATCTGGGGTGCCGGTCCGATCTTCATGCTGCCCACAGCAACGGATGACCGGCTGGGAAGTAAAAAATGGGGGGCCGGGCCTGCGGCGGTAGTCCTGAAGATGGGAAAGCCCTGGGTATATGGTGTACTGGCGCAGAATATCTGGTCGTTTGCCGGTGACAGTGACCGGGCTGATGTCAACCAGATGCTGGTTCAGTATTTTGTTAACTACAATCTGCCGAACGGATGGTATCTGACATCCGCTCCTGTCATTACAGCCAACTGGGAAGCAGACAGCGACAATCGCTGGACGGTTCCGTTTGGCGGCGGGATAGGCAGGCTGATATTTCTTGGTAAACTCCCCCTGAATATGCAAATCGGGGCTTACTATAACGTTAAGAAACCGGATAATATTGGGCCGCGCTGGACAATGCGCTGCCAGATACAGACGCTTCTGCCGAAGAGCCTTTTTCAATAATCTAAAAGTGAAAAAATGAATATGAAATCTGAAAGGAGAATCCAAACAATGAGAAAAATATCAATCATGCTGGCCCTGACGAGTTTTTTCTTTTTCATTATAACCGGTTGTCAGCCGGCAAGTCAGGGGAGCAAAGTCTATAAGCCGGGGCAGGCTCAGACGGCCCAATCCGTTTATTACGGAACTGTGTTGGATGTTGCAGACGTACAAATTCAGCATGAAGAGACGGGTGCCGGTTCCCTGGGTGGAGCGGTAGTTGGCGGTATTGTCGGTTCCACTATCGGCAAAGGCCGGGGCAAAAAACTGGCGACTACCGGTGGGGCGTTAGCTGGCGCTGCTGCGGGAAGTGCCGCGGAACAGGCCCGGGCCATGCGTCCGGCACTCGAAATTGAACTGGAGATGGATGATGGTCAAATCCTGGTGATTGTTCAGGAAAAAGATGATGAATATTCGGTTGGTGACAGGGTTCGCCTGATCAAGAGTCCGGATGGCACCATGCGTGTCAGGCAATAAATAGAAAGCGCAACGGAATGAAGAGTGCCCACCAAAATCAGCCTCCTGGTTTTTGTGTGAGCCATTATCAGTGTGAGCGGCATCCTGACACGATTCAAATTCATGGCTGGAAACCGCTCCCACAAAAGACTGCGGGATATTAAAGAAGACCTTTTTTATGAAGTGGTGCGAATAATTATGTTTAAAAAATCAGGAAAAGCAAACCTCCTGCTTATTGCCGGACTGATCTTGTGGTTTTTGTTTTCTATCGTATATTTGCCGCCGGCATGGTCTCAGACCGGGGTTCAATTCGAAACGGTTTCTCCTGAGAATTCGGTTAAACAGGAACCGGGTGAAAATGAGATAGCGATGGGCCGTCTCCAGAAATCTCTGGATGCGGCACGGCAGGATCTCCAGAATACAAAGTCCTTTCTTGAGTCCACTTCGCCGAACCAAATCGGAGCGACCCCGCAGGAAGTCAATCAAAAGATCTGGCTGCTGAAGAGAAAGATCTCCTTTTATGAACAGTATGTCGACGCCTATCGAACCATTGACGAAATCAGCCAGGCAGCGCATTTTTATCCGGATACGGATAAGGGCCTTGAAAGGTATGGTAAAGGCCCCCCATATGCGGTCACCGTTGTGGATCAGCTGCGTGATGATATTTATGACCTGAATCTTAAAATTGATGAAAAGACCGCGCTGAAAACGTTTTTATTACAGAATCAGGAAGATGCCCGTGATGAGTTGAAAACATCCGAGCAGAAATTGCGGCTGTCAACCGAGGCCTTGGAGCGCCGACGGTCATCTGAAAATCCGCTACGTTTGAAATGGCTTCGGGAACTTTCTCTTTTGGGAAATGAGGTGGCACGCGTCAGAGTCCTGGTTTTAAAAAAACAACTTGAGACCACTGACGCGATCATCGCGTTTAATCGAAAAGAACTGGCATTACTTGAACAGTATTTCGAAAGAGTGTCTTCAGATGTTGCATTTACAAAGCAGGATCTTGACCGGAAACTGACTGCCATCAAAAAAGAAAAGGAGCAGCTTGAAACGCTCTATTCTGAGGCGACGGAACGGGATAAAGTTAACCAGGAAAAACTAAGGCAGGCCCGTCAGGCGTTACTGGCAGGTAAGGCATCGGATCTTGCGGGAAATTCGGTCGCCCGCCGTCAGCTTGAGGTTTTTCAGGCATGGGCGGATACCAGTTCCCAGATAGCGGATATGTATTTCATTATCCTTTCCGGCCTTGATGTTGAAAAAATACTTTGGGAAGAGCGATACCTGCTGGCTAATGACCGTGATAGTGTAGAATTAAAAAAGGCGGCCGACCGTCTTGAGATCATCATATCCAGATTGCGTGAATTTCAGGCATACACCAGTTCCAGTCTGGAATTGTCTCAAAGCCTGGTTGCCAACCAGCAAAGGCGGGCGGAAGCCGACGCGATCAGCGAGGAAGAACAGGTCTTTGTTCTTGAAATACTTGAAGCCTATCAGGCGCGGGCTGATTTCCTGTCCCAAAATATCCCGAAAACAAATGATGTGATCCGCAACACCGAACGGTTTTTAAATGAAGTCCGGGGCCACCGCAAGCGGCTTACTATCACTGAACGCATTGCGGGGTTGTTTGATCATGGAGGGGCTTTTCTGGTTTCTTTCTGGAATTATGAACTGTTTGCCGTTGATGACACCATATTTATTGACGGCGAAAAAGTGACCGGACAGCGTGCGGTTACCATCGGCAAGATATTAACGGCGCTAATGATACTGATTATCGGTTTTTTACTCAGCACACCCCTGAAGAATAAAATCGGTGCGATATCCGCCAGGCACTTTAAAGTTGCCGCTCCCGGTGTCATCTTAATTGAAAAAATATTTATTATTATAGTTTTTATCAGCCTGGTGATTTTTGCACTGATGACAGTGAAAATCCCATTAACCGTGTTTGCATTCATGGGTGGCGCGCTTGCCATTGGGGTTGGTTTTGGTGCACAGAATCTGATCAATAATTTTATCAGCGGTATTATTCTGCTGATGGAACAGCCCATTAAGGTGGATGATATCATTGAAATTGACGGAATGTCAGGCACTGTTGTCAGTGTCGGAGCCCGATGTTCTCAGGTCAGGCGGTTTGACGGCATTGATATTCTGGTGCCGAACAGCGAATTTCTCCAAAAAAATGTGGTTAACTGGACGTTATCGGATTCGCAGCTACGGCTGACCATTAAATTTGGTGTCGCTTACGGGTCACATACCCGCAATGTTTCCCAGATTGTCAGCCGGGTTCTTGAAGAACACGGCCGAATCCTGAAAAATCCGGCACCGTGCATTTTATTTGATGATTTTGGTGATAGCGCGTTGATCTTTACTGTTTATTTCTGGGTGAACATTGACCCGGAAATGACCTATCGAATTATTGCCAGTGATTTCCGCCATATGCTCGGCAAGCGATTGGATGAATCCGGTATCGTCATTGCATTTCCCCAGCATGATGTTCACCTGGATGCCGGAAAGCCGATCCAGGTGAGCCTGGTACCTTGTTCAGCAACATCGGGCGATGAAAATGGATAAAAAAAACTTCCAACATCGAAGGCTTTTATTAAGAAGTTTATTGCGGAAACCGGCACCTCTTTTCAACTACTGCCTGGTGATTCTGTTTCTGATGTTTTTTTGTTCATCGGGATATGCTGATGAACTCAAAATTATCGATGCGGTTGAACCACCGGCAGCGGAACGTCCTCCCAAACGCATGCTGGTGGTGCCGTATCCGTTTTATAATTCCACCATCGGCACCGGACTGGGAGTAGCTGCCGTTGCTGAAGGGTATGGCCAGGACCGGATGCTGACCGTGGGAACCGGCCTGATAAGCGCACAGGGGACCTATATGCTGTTTCTGATGGTACGAAATTACCGGGTCCCATTTTGTAAACGGATTATTTTAGATCCCCAGACGTCTGTGGGCAGCTTTGAAAATATTCAGTCTTATACCATCAACAATCCGGAATTTCCGGATGAAGATGCCGGGAGCAATGACTCTTCCAAGGATAATTTTATTGAAGCGGACGGGGATGATTTCTGGGTTGACTTCAGAATCAGGTATCTTCTGCCCATCGGCCACGGCAAGGACACTTTTATGCCCACACGTAAACTGGAAAACGGGGTTTGTGTTTATGCCGATGAAGGCGTAGATTCCTGGAATCCATTTGCAACCGGCCGGACCTATTTGGAGCTGAAGCCGTTTTACCGAAACCAGACCCTTGATAATGATGACGCCGATATCATCCAGAAAACAGCCGGTACAGATGTGGCGATATATTATGACAATACCGATTTCCGGCTGAATCCGTCCCGTGGAAGTTCCCAGCGGATTTATTTTTCCGGCGACTGGGGTGAATTCGGGAGTTCCCGCCCATGGTCCGTAATCGGTTTTGAACTGGATAAATATTTCAATTTAGGCCCTTCAGAAACAGCCCGCCAGCGCGTGGTCACATTTAATTTCTGGACCACGGACTGCGTGTCATGGAACAATTCCCATACGGAGAACGGCAATGCTATTTATCACCGTCCGCCAACATACAAGGGTGCCAATCTGGGTGGGTTGTTCCGGCTTCGCGGTTATCCTGCAACCCGTTTTAATGACCGGTCCGCCATCTACTATGGAATGGAATACCGCCATACGCTTAACTGGAATCCATTAAAAGATTTTACATTAGACAATCGCCTGGATGTGGACTGGATTCAGCTGGTGGGGTTTTCCGACCTGGGGCGGGTGGCGCCCAACTGGAGTTTCAATGAGCTTCATTCAAACATGAAATGGTCTTTGGGAACGGGTGTCCGGGCGATGGCCAATAATATTATCCTCCGGGCGGATTTTGCGTTTTCAGATGAAGATGCCTTTGCGCAACTGTTTATCGGGCATCCATTTTAAGAACAATCAACTATCTTTGAGAGCGCTTTGTCGAAGAACTGATTTTAACCATTTGATATATTGTATAAGATTTATAATTGCGTCTAATCTGACCAGCGTGTTTTGAAAGAAGAAAGCCATAACGGGTATAGGAGAGATATAGCGACATGAAAAACAATGGCCGGTTTCAGGTATCCCCCGAACGGTTTCGCACAATCTATCAGGAGGTAAAAGAAGGGTCGGAGCCGGGGCTCCGATTCTATATCCTGGTAGCGGTTTCGACGCTTATTGCCGGTTTAGGGCTGGTTACCAACAGCACGGCGGTGGTTATCGGAGCCATGCTCGTTGCGCCTTTGATGACGCCTATTTTCGGGATGACGCTCGCCCTCATCCGCGGCAACACGGAACTACTGGGCAGGTCCATTCGGGCCGAAGTCGTCGGCGTCGTGGCATCCGTTTTCATGGGGTTTATTCTGGGCTCCCTGGCCCCCATTATTGAGGCGACACCTGAAATGCTGTCCCGGACAGAGCCGAATCTCTTTGATCTTCTGGTCGCTGTTCTCGCCGGGTTCGCGGGTTCCTATGCAATGGTTGACGAAAAAATCAGCCCGGCGCTTCCGGGGGTTGCCATTGCCACGGCCATTGTACCGCCCCTGGCCAATTCCGGAATATGCTTTTCGCTGGGTGCCTACGCCGGCGGTATTGGCTCTTTTTTGTTATTTTTTGCCAACTTTCTATCCATTTTACTGGTTGCATCAATTACCTTTACGGTTTTCGGCCTGGCGCGAAATTTTGGGACCCTATCCAAAAAGGATATTATCAAGCGATTTGGCATCGTCGTTGTCAGTTTTTTTGTAGTTGCGGTTTTTTTAACCCATGCGCTGTTTAAAATTGCCTGGGAAAAACAAATAGAACTTAAAATCCACACCCTGCTTTCTGCTGAGATCTCCGCCATGCCTGTGACAGGAATGGAAAAGATGATGTATGAAATTCATGGGGATAAACTCTATGTCCTGGCAAATATTCATTCATCCACAATCATTTCACCCAGGGAGGTGAAAAGGATTGAAAACCGGATGGCCGAGTCTGTTGGAATGTCCACTGAACTGATTATCCGGAGTGTGATGTCGCGGGATATTTCGTCGGCCGGATCCGCGAACAAGATTGTGACCAATGATCTGGACGGATTTTTTGTCAGCGAAAAACTGCACCCAAAGGTCAAATTGACAAGGGCTGCTGAACAGATTATCCGGGAGTATACAGCATCTCAATTCGGCATTGTTCTGCTTGATGTTGACGTTATTGAAGCTGATGAACATCCCACAATATTTGCCTCTGTTTTAGGTATCCGGAAAATATCGGGAAATGAAATTTCTATTCTGGAAGAGAGCCTTCAGCGGGCGCTTGAAAAACCACATATTCGGCTCATGGTCCGTCAGGTGCAGTTTGATTTGTATAGTAAAAATGGAATGATCCGCTATCAGTGGGCGCCGCTTGAGTATCTTCTAACCACTGAGCAAAGGAAGGTGATTGCAAAAGGCTTAGCCTATCTGGAAGACCACTTCATTGGGCATGAGGATATTTTTTTGGAAAATACCAATGGTTCCTTTGTGGATGGATGCTACTGTTTTCTGCTTGAACTGACGGGCAAGCGGGTTTTTTCAGATGAAGAAGTTAAGGTGCTGGAACAAAAATTATCTGAAGAGACAGCCGGTAAGGTAAAAATCTATGCATGGTCAAGGCCGGGGATTGTTGCCGTTTCAGATGGTTATGCGCCCTATGACGAGGTTACAAGTGACTTCTTTTCAAAACGGGCAGAAACGTATAAAGAAGAAGCAGAAAAACTAATTGAAAAGATTAGCAATCCATAGGGGCCTGGTCTTATTCTTACCTTTTTTGATGCTGGTGACATGTGGATCTTCTTCTATGTCAAAAGTGTGTGGAAATGATTTCATGTCTAAGGCCTTTGGCTCGGAACAATGTCTGATGGCCTCAAATTGACTGCATCCATCACGTTTTTCAACAACCGGTTAAATCGGGAATTGATAAACTGATTGCAAAAAACAGTAAATATTTTTTGATCCTTTTATGGAGGTGCTACTTAATGAATATGGGGAGACAAAAAACCGCGAGCAGACAGGTAAAAAATAAGGTTCGAAGGAGTTCTGCAGAATGGGGGGCCCGACTCCTTTACGCACTGATTTTTCTGCCATTTTTTACATGGGGACTTCTTTCTCTGTGGTTCGGAAGCTGGCCGCATTGGGTTTGCATGGCTGTTATGGTTTTGTATGTCTCCGCGCATACAGGTGCAATTATCACAGCACCGAAACGACGGGTGCCCCTACTTTGTCTGCTGGCTTTTTTAATTCCCCTGGCGTCTTTTTTTCTGATGCAGCCGTCCCATGATCGCCGCTGGCAGCCAGATGTTGCGAAAATGCCCTATGCCGAAATAACCGGTAACCGGGTCGTTGTGCATAATGTGAGAAATTGCGATTATATTACCGAGACCGACTACATCCCGAGATATGAAACACGGACATATGATTTGTCGAAACTGCAAAGCATCGATTTGATGCTCACCGACTGGGGGCTGACATATGTCGCTCATGCCATGATCAGCTTCGGATTTGAAGGCGATCGTTATCTTTGTTTCTCCATTGAAACGCGCAAGGAAGAAGGTGAAGACTATTCCGCGGTTAAAGGCTTTTTCAGACAGTATGAGCTGATCTATATCGTGGGTGATGAAAGAGACATGGTCCGGCTTCGGACGAATTTCAGGCAGGGAGAAGACGTCTATTTGTATCGCCTGAAAATAGCTTCTCTGGATAATGCGCGAAATGGACTGATGGAATATATTCAACGGATCAACCAGCTTCATGATTATCCGGAATGGTATAATGCGCTGACCGAAAACTGCATGACCAGCGGGTTCCGTCTGGCCCGAAAGCATGCGGCCCCTGGCAGAGCAAAATGGCACTGGTCAATAATCTTAAATGGCTTATGGGACCGTCGCGCATATGAAAACAAAACCATTGATACATCCTTGCCGTTTAATGAACTTAAGCAAAAAAGCCGTATCAACGACCGCGCCAAATCGGCTAACGATTCACCGGATTTTTCCAAAATAATCCGCAGCGGGCCCCCGGGCATGGACTGGCGGCCCGGTACAGGAGAATAAAATGGTAAATCGATTTTATATTAAAGATATGATTTCGCGCCCGTTATTGTTCGGGCTGGTTGTGTTTTTCGTTTTGTTGACTTTCGGATGCGCGACACCGGTCGGCGTTTCCCGGGTGAATGAATCTGCCGTCTACAGTCAGATTAACAGCAGTGCGCTCACATCGAATGAATACAGCAGTTACACCTCTGTTATTCTTCACCGTCATGGATTACCGGATGATGACTTTTTGGCAGACCCGGTACAATTCATCAAAAAACTTCATGATATTGCCTGTCATGATGAAAGAAGGGATTTGCTGTTGTCCCTGTCTGAATTATGTTTTCTGGTTGCCCATAAAGCCGAAGCGGATCAGTCACAACAGGTGATTGATAATCGGGAATTCTATTATTCCCCGATGAATCCGGATGGAATCTTTCCAACACATGAGCCGATCAGTCCGAAAAAATATTATCTGGGCTCAGCCGTGTATGCTTATCTTTTTCTGCTGGGCGAGGGCAGCGATCCACCGCCCGGATCATTTGACCGACGGTTCCGAATGGCCTGTGATTTATATAACAGGAGCCTTTCAAATGTGCTGACTTTCTCTGAAGGCAAGGTTGAAATAAAAGAAAACTCCCTGCCGTTGCCTGTGGGTGCTATTAACCTGTCTGTCAAAAAACTTGAAATGCCCTGGAACCCCGATGAGTTTGCCACAATTTTGCCGGCTGATACGTTTGAAGTTCATGGGTTAAGCGTTCGGAACCGGGAACCCGGACTGGGTGCCCCGATTATTGCAGTCCGAAAAAAACGTCCTGGACAGCCGGTGGCATCAGCCGTCTCGGCGACCATTTTTTTAGAAATTAAGGGGAGCATTGAAAATCTTGAGGAAGGTAATTGTTCCGGAGAAGTCAGTACTCTTTCCACCATGGCTGAAAACGAAATCATGATCAACGACAAAAAAGTCCCCCTTGAAATGGATTTGACCGCCCCACTTGCCTATTCACTCAATGATCCGATTTTGTGGAGTATGGGCCGAAATTTATTTCGTATGGGACGTTCGCTTTTTAAACCGGGGATCTACCCGGTTCAACCATATAAACAGGGTCTGATTCCGCTTGTGCTGATACATGGAACCATGAGCAGTCCGTTCTGGTGGGCGGAGATGCTCAACACGCTGGCGGGTGATCCTCAAATACGCCAGCATTTTCAGGTCTGGCTTTATCTGTATGACAGCGGAAAACCGGTTGTTTTTTCCGCGAAACATTTGAGGGAATCCATTGAAAATCAGGTCAGGAAATTTGATCCGTCCGGTCAGGATTCGGCTTTAAAAAATATCGTGGTAATGGGCCACAGCCAGGGAGGCCTGCTGACGAGATTAACTGCGGTTGAAACCGGTGAAACAATTATCAAAACAGTTACCGGAAAAACACTCAAAGAGCTTGACCTTAAGCCAAAAGAACAGGAACTTGTCAGGCAGTATGCTGTTATTCATCCTTTGCCGGAGGTTCGTCGCGTCATTTTTATTGCCACGCCCCACCGGGGAAGCATTCTGGCCGGATCTTTGGCCCGCCGAATGGCAGCGCGTCTGGTCGCCCTGCCAAGGGAAGTCGTCCAGACCGCGACAGATCTTTTCAACCTTTCCAAGCGGTTTTCAGTAGCGGGACAAGTGAGATCCAGCATGGCAAGAACAAGTATTGACAGCATGGCACCTGATAATCCGTCTCTGCTGGCCATTGCAGAACTGCCATTTCCGGAAAATGTCAAGGCGCACTCAATAATCGCGATCAGTGGTGACGAGCAGCCGCCGGATGGAGATGACGGGGTTGTCTCATACAAAAGTGCGCATATTGACGGAGTTGAATCCGAACTTGTGGTACCCTATGGTCATAGCTGTCAGACGGAACCGCTGGTAATAGAAGAAGTAAGACGGATTCTCATTGAACATCTGGATGCGCTGAGAAAGAAAAGAAAAGTGGGATTATCAAAATCAGCTTTTTACCAATAAGATCATTATCATCTTTTAAAAACGGTGATTTTTATGAAATATTTTTTGCAACCCTATGTAAATTCAAAAAAAACTATTTGCCGGAACACTGATTATTATATGTAAAAAAAGAACTCTAAGTGTTTTTTCATAGGCAGTATAGACAACTTCAAAAACAAACTAAAGGAGATGAACAGATGAGCAGAAACACGAAGTTAATTTTTATTGTCCTGACCGTTTTTTTATTGAGCATGGCTGCTTCAGGATGCTGTCACTTGAAAAATGATTGTGAAAAACCATCCTTGGATCTGTCCGAAGAATTAGCCGTCACTGCAACTGTGGAAGCAATTGATTACGATACACGGCATGTTACCCTTAAAGGTCCGAAAGGAAATTCCATGACCTTTTATGTTGATGAAGAAGCTTATAATTTTAAGGAAGTGGAAGTCGGCGATCTCTTGGATATTCAATATCATGCTTCCATTGCCATCAATCTCGAAAAAGGATCGGGACAAGACCCGACTTTGGTTTCCGGCGGGGCTATGACCCGGGCGCCTGAAGGGCAGAAACCCGAAGGTAAGGTATATAACGTTATTAGTGTCAGGGCAATTGTTGAAGACATTGATTATGAAAACCGGACTGTTGATTTAAAAGGCCCGAGGGGAAACGTGTTTACCGTGGAAGTTGATGAAAGCGTTGAAAATTTCAAAAATATCAAAAAAGGGGATGAGGTTTCAGCCAAATACACGGAAGCGGTTGCCATTACCGTCCGTCCGGCGGATAAAAAATAAAGGCATCATTTTCGCATAAAGATAAACCCCCTCCAAACGTGGGGGGGATTTATCTTTAACAACACGAGAAGACATTTCAAAACCCCATTTAAGCACCGATATCTGTGTTGCGGGCTTTCTCAAAATACTCACATATGCCCAATATGATGCGTTTTTTCGTAAGCCCGCGCCTTGATCTCGACGCCGATCTGAGGTTTTGAAACCGCTTCGAGCTAAAAAAATTTCCATTTCCTTAAAATTCGAGTATCTCCGGCATGGACTTGCAGTTAAAAACTTTAATATTACTTCCCTTTATCTTTTTTATCTCAATTTTATACACTTCACCTCTTTTTTCAACTTCAGTCAATGATGATTTGTCTTTAACTGAAACTGAAAATTTGTTGTCCGAATCAATTGATTCCGCAATCATAGACACTGAGCATGATGAAATTTCCGATAAAATTGAGGAGTCTTTGGAAAGCGAGGACCCCGATTCACAGCAGAACTGGATGGATAGTGTTTATGACGCAACCAACGATGCGATACATAGTTTTGTATTTCAGGCCGACGATTTTCTCGGAGAAGAACAGGAGGAGGACCTGCCGACGCTGCGACGATCCCGTTTTAACCTTGCCATTAATACCAAATTTGAGGAAAAAGGCGGTCTGCAATTCGGCGTGGATCTTGATTTTCGTGCGGATATAAAATTACCTAAAACAAAAGGGCGCTTCGGTCTTTTTATTAGTACGTCGGAGCCGGATGAACTTCCCGGAGAAGATCCGGATGAAGTGGAAAATCCCCTATTGATAGGCCTTGAGTTGATTTCAGCGTTTAGACGTTTCCCCTACCTGAATTCTTATGCCGGCGTCCGGGTCAACCTGTCGCCGGCGTATTTTGCAGGAATGGTATTCCGGCCCCATTTCGAATGGGATAATTTTCATATCATTCCTACGCAAAAAGGATTTTGGTTCAGTGATGAAACCGGATTGGGCGGACTCACATCACTCAGACTCGACTGGCTGCCCAGAGAAAAGCTGCTGCTCCGATCTTTTTCTGCCGCCCGATACACTGAAGCCACCGAAGGTATCGAATGGGAACAGTCTTTTCTGATTGGTTTCAGCACCAAGGGCACCTTTAAAAATCTGGATCGCGGTCATGGAATTAAATTCAGTGTTTTTGGACACAAAACCGGTACCGGCATTGTTGATACGTATCGAATATCCTATATTTACCGTAGAAACATATACAAAAAATGGCTGTTTATGCAGGCGGGACCGGAAGTAAATTTTTACAATCGGGACGACTGGGATGCCACGCCCGGGTTCCGTTTCGGGGTGGATGTGCTGTTCTGGGCACCGGAAGATATAGGCGCCGGATAATTGAAAATTGGTAAGCGTTCACAGGGCACCGCATCTGCTTTGTTCCCGGACACTTGAAGTACGGCGAGTACGTCTTCGCGCCCGGCGCCTCGCATCTGCGGCACCCTGTAAACGCCTACAGACCAGCAGTTTACGAAAAATTGATAATTCCGACCCCGTGAACGGGCACGAAAATTGAGTCAACTCACCCATTATATCCGCCAACGACTGAAGAAAGAAAAACCATCATGATAAAACTTATTAGACCAAAAAAGATTGTCTGCTTCACCAGAACATTACTGATTGCCGGCGCATTGTTCTTTCTGCATGAAGTATTTATTAATCCAGATATCTCAGTATTTGCCAGCACGGCAAGAACGGTTGAAAAGTTATCGATAGATCCTGAGTTTCAGCCTCTGTCCGGTACTTATCATTATCAGGTGGCATGGAATAAAGTCAATGTGGGCACCGCACGCATTTCCGTTGAACAGGAAAATGATCAATATAAAATAGCAGTTCATGCGGAAACCAACAAAAAGCTGGATCGCATATACAAAATCCGCTACCGGGGAGAATCCCTAATTTCAGATGATCCCTTCTCCCCTATTGAAGCGAAAATCCATGAAAGGGTCAAATCGACTAAAAAAGAAACCGTCATCGAGTTTCAGGAAAACGGAGCAATCAAATCCACAGAGACAAAATCCAAAAAAGGAAAACCGGCGAAGGAAACCGAACTGGAAATTCAGACGGAAAACTTTACCCTGGACCCTTTTTCCGCCACCTTTCTGGTAAGACGCCTTGACTGGGAAGTTGGAATGGAGGAAATATTTGATGTGTTCACAGGAGATGACCAGTTTTTACTTGAGCTGAAATGTATCAGAAAAACGGCCATTGAAATTGCCGGAAAAAATCGCAAAGCATTTGAGATTGTACCGGAACTGACAAACCTGGATAAAAAAGAACAGGCAAAAGATCATAAAAAAATAAACGATATGTGGATTTATGTTTCAGCCGATGAAACCAGGGAAATGCTCAAAATCAAGGTGGCCCTTAAAATCGGATATTTCCGGATCATTCTGGAAAAATTTGAACACGGAAATGGAAAAGCAGAGTAAATCGCCCCCGCAAACAATATAAATATTTTCTGACAGTTATTTACAGCTCGGTTCAAAAAGAAACACCCGGGCCGCTTCAGAAATTTTTGTCAGTTATATATCAACTCAAAATCATCAACCACCAGGATACTGCCGATAGCGCCTTCATAGGAATCCCCCAAAGCACTTGATGAAAACACAACACTGATATGGGTCGGCGTCTCATCCGGATCGGCCCATGTCTGATCCGAAGGAATGTTTGCATACGCAAATTCCGGATCGGCTGCAGTCAGCGGTCCGTACTTTAAATCAACTTCCAGAACAGTCCATTCACTGGTTCCGGTATCCGTTCCGTCACGAAACCAGCCGGTGGCAATTCGGGAAACGGAATCATCTTCTCTTTTTTCCAGCAAAACGTATATGTCACACTCGTCGGCTGTTACACCGATATTTTCATCTCCGGGCACATAGGCATAATTGAGCCTGAAACCGGATGGCCGGCCGGCAAAAGGGATTCCGAAAATGGCAGATTTCGGCGGATTGATAATATTTAAGTCAAATTCTCCCGTAAAAAGGGTCGCAGCTGCCAATGGCACGACAGCCGGAGCCTTTACCGTAATCAACCGGGCGGCAAAGTCGTCTTCGCCCAGATCAACCGGGGTTGTATTCGGTTCATCACCGTAGTTTGTCAGCCCGTAGTTTGCAGTTGCCCAGATGGTGCTGTTTTCATTTTCGCCGGGTTCATCATACAAGATCGGGTTGATCAAACCGGCGGATGTTTCATACCAGAGATTAAAATCCGAGTTCTGCAGCTGCGGGTCTGCCCCTTGCTCGCTGACCGTAATCGTCCAGCGCTTTTCAATACCGCTTTCGGACCGGACTATATACTCAACAGGATCGGTAAAATCCTGTATGCCATACTTATCAGGCATAACCGATGCGAAATTAGAGGTTATAAAAATGTTCGGCGCCAGTGCGGATCTGTCAATACCATTTCCGACGGAAAGGCTAACGGCCGCCGCTTCACTATTGATTGCCGTTGAGCCGGACTGGCCGGGAACGCTAAACTCTATAATTTCATTCAAGTCAGACGTGCCGAAATAATCATCATCCACACAGGCGAAAAGAGACGTGATGATGATGAGCGCCAGAAAGCTTATTTTTTTATAATGAACCGGATTCATCCTATAATTCTCATATTAAAAATAGTAAGAAACGCCGATAAAAAGGGTGAGCAGCCTTATTGTAAAATCCAAATCCGTCGACGATGTATTCCCGGAGCGTTCACCATCATTGAAATCATAATCTCCCCATTTTGAAGACAACCCGAGCACATTCACGCTGACTTCAACGGCCGATCCCTCATCTATAAAGACCATAAGGCCGGGCTGTACTCCGACATCAAGCGTATACGACCGGGTTACCGTCCTGTCGATATCGTTTTCTAAAGTTACCTCCCGAATCGATTTGCCATAGCCGAAATCAACACCGGTCTGAACAAATAAAGCAAACCGCCCGGCATCGTCAAGCGGGAGATAGTTGCGCATTAACACCCCCATTTTATTAAACTGTTCGACGGTTTGTATTCTTTGCTGATCAATGTCCCCGGAGTACCCGTTGTCATTTTTTGAAAATTCATAATTCCAGTTACCGCCCAATAAAAGAAGATCTTTAACAAAGTAACCGCCATACGCATTAAAATCATAATAGGTCCGCTTTACTTTTTCGATATCCTCAAAAACTGAACTGGGGTTTTCAGAATCAAATATTCCCATGGAGGCATTCAAGCCAAGAAGTCGGGTTCCCTTTTTCAGGGATCCGAATTCACTATCCGGAGCTTTAGTACCGCCGAATGCAAATGCGTCGCCAGGAACCATTAAAACGTAATGGACGATACCAAACAGCAACAGCAGACAGCTTAATAGAGATCGGATTTCACTTTTCATAATCAATCCAGAATTGGTTTAAGTAAAAGGGGGCAAAAATCTGCTGGTCATGATTTTAAATTATAAGATAACAGCTTTTCATTAACGAATTCAAGCCTTTTATATATCAAAACGCCTCGCTGATGCTCACATAAACCCCTTGTTCATCCGCTTCCCCCCATGCATAATCCACCCGGAAATTCACCCGGTTCTCTTCATGCAGAAGATAGCGAAGCCCGAGACCCCCGCTGTAATAAATCATATCGCTGTCAATATTCGACACATTCCCGTCATACAGCGCTGCCGCGCCTCCGAAAAAGACAACTCCCCATTTGCGGGTAAAAAACCATCGATATTCCGCCTGGGTACTGATCATGTTGTCCGCTATGATTTCACCGGAAACATAACCCCGAAGATCACTCCGCCTTCCGAGCGTCGAAAGACCGGAATAAGGCGTATCAGAGGGCGTGAATCGTCCGTAGGCCCGCAACGCAATTACATGACCGATGAGAATCCGGTGAAATGAATTAACAAACCCTTCCACCGCAAAATACCCTTCATCAGCCCCCAGCCATTCGGGATTTGCGTTAAAACTCGCCTCTGCGAGAAGGCCCTTGTATGGATACCGCTGGCTGTCCCTGGAATCATAACTCATCTGGATGCCGAAACTCCCGGTATCCCGATCCGAAACACCGTAACGCTCAAAATAATCTTTGCTGGCGTCATTACCTTCTTCATAATCTATGCTGATGTAGGACAGCCGGACGCCTGCAAAAAAATCACCATATACCCGGCGCTGAAGACGGCCGGCAACACCCTTGATGACTGACGCAAAACGCACTTCTCCGATATCTGAAATATCCAGTTCATTTTCGATCCGCCCGTACGGCACCGCCATACCCAGCCGCCAGGTGTCCTGCTGAAAATAACTCTGGTTAAAAAGCGAAACAAAATAAGAATCCGTATCCGTATAAAAACCCGTCGCTCCGGCGGAACTCTTCGGCGACACCGTATCATCCGGGTCCGGTGAATAAAAACAAAGGGCACTCACCCCGCCGCCGCTGCCGATGTTCGGATTGGAAAGCACCATGGGTGCGATCACATAATTCTTTTCCTTTTTATTTTCAGCAGCACCGGATTCTCCTTCTTGAGCAAAGGCGGAGAAACAAAATATAAAAACAAACCCGACCATCATCGGAATGACTGCTGGCCTTTGATTCAGCCGCCGCTTCACTGGTGTTTTCCCGTCCTGTTGCATATTTTTACCTTTAAAAAATCAACCTAAATTGACTTAGAATCAATATTGTTTTCTCGGGGTAAAAGCCGCCCAAAAGCCTTTTTCTCAGGGTTGTTCAGCAAGGAACTGTTTCGAAAACTATATAGAACCTGAATCCGCAGAGAGGCGGACGCGTCTTACGTTATTTTGAATATAAAGCAACTGTTGAAGACATAACGACTTAAATACATAAAAAACAACTAAATTTCAATCAAAAGCGTTCTATTCTTACCCAAGTTGAGCGATTGTCGAGGTTGCCGCATATACAAGGAAAATGCGATGCCGCTAGAGTCGTTTATGCGGTAGCGCATTTGACATAGTAGATATTTGAAATGCTGAAATGCTTGTCGGACCAAATTAACTTATTTAAAATTATTAAAATAGGTGTTAAAAGTGGGACTGGACAGGGTCTTAGAACCACCTTTTTGGCGGTAAAAAAGCGGTTTTAAGAAAGGCCGACAATTAAAACCAATATTCCACAACTCAGAGTAATCATATAATTATCAATGGCTCGTGCAAATCGACATCATCTTCCAGGTTATGTATGGCACATATTGATTTAAATATGGTCCGGGCCGGGGTGGTTCAACACCCTTCAGAATGGGAGTTCGGGGGATACACTGAAATTCAGAATTCAAAGCAGAGATATACTGTTATAAATCGCCGTGAATTGTCGAATTTGCTTGGGATCAAAGATGATGTGCATTTGTTGGAATCGCATCGGCAATGGATTGAGGAGATTTTAAAAAGCGGATCAAACAAACGGGATGCGAAATGGACGGAAAGCATCGCGGTCGGAGATAAAGAATTTGTGTTGGATACAAAAGCAAAGCTGGGAGCAAAGGCAGTCGGCCGGAAAGTATCGGGAAAAAACGGGAATTATGAGCTGAGAGAATCCCAAATTCCTTATAGCCCTCTTTTTGCCCCTGAAAAGTAAGCCCTAAGCTCAGAAAACAGCTATTTATGGAATCAATCTTAATAGAAATCAATAATATAATTTGGTCCGACAAGGATTCGAAGGATTCGCGGGTTGAAAATAGGGAAAACGACAATGAGTAAAAAGGCGGATGAGATCTTTGACAAGGGGATACTCCTGGAAAAGGAGGCTCATTTCGAAAAGGCCAAAGCCACCTATGAGGATATTTTACGTCATGTCTCCGAGGAAACGATTCTGGAAAAAGTTCGATGCCGGATGGCGGATATCGACGACCTGATCGCAGAGAAGGCTATCTACCAGCGCATTGACGAAAATGCAAAACGGGTACTAACGGAAATCGGCATAAACATTACCGGGAACCAAACCCTTATGGATCTTCTTATGGAAGCCGATGCCGTGGATTTCGACAACGAAACGGCACTGTTCATTCCCTTGAAGCGGGAATATATCGATCATTGCCTGGAGCAGGTGCCCCGTGAAATGCCTGGAGATCCGGGAATAAACACTTTTGGAACCGGTGCGACATCACCCTTTCTAAAACGATCTGGCGACGAAGAACTGCGTCCGGCCAATCGCGATGAGTACGAAAAGATTATCCTCACGGTGGGTGAACAACAAGATATTGCAGGAATTTTTAGCCTGCCGGTGGCCTGCGACAAGAGCATTTCCCTTTTCGAGGTCGCTCAGCTGATGGAGAAAAACTATCAAGGACTCAAGATGATCACCACGAATACGATGAGCGATGACGAGGTGACTTTTTTAAAAGGCAAGGAACACTGGGTCGACGGTACCAGCCTGATTACCTCTTTAGCGCCCATGAATAACATGGTTGATCCTTTTTTGCGCAGTGCCCGCACAGGCAACAATCTTTTGCTGATCGACCAGAGTATTGCCGGCATCTCTGGTGCCGCTAGCCCGGAGTCTTTCCTGACGCAGAACCATGCCCAGGTTATTTTCATGATGGTTATCGCCCAGACCGTTAACCCTGGCATATCGTGCATACACTGTGGCATACCCAGTGTAACCGGTTCAGGCGGGAATCTTTCTTACAGTTCCCCCCATCAAACGTTCATCAATGCAGCCCTGGCGAGGGTCAACACCTGGATTACAGATTTCCCGTCTGCCCAGACCGGAGGCAGTACCAGCCTAACCGATGTGACTTCCCGGGCGCTGTCCGAATCAGAATTAAGCCGCAACACGTTGAGAAAGTATGGGGTACATATCATACGGCATGCGATGGGTACTTTGGGCAGTCTGAACTTTTTCAGCCTTGAAAAATTTTTAGAGGACTGTGAGCGCGAAAGGCATTCCAGAATGATTTATGAATCGCTCCCAAAGGATACAGGCGTGATACCGATGTATTTTCCTGGCGACGACCAGGCGCTTGCAGGTATCCGCGAAATTGCCGAAAAGGGAAACCCCAAGGTCGCCGACCACACATTGAAGAATGTGGATTCGTTTCGCAAGTGGGAGAGCACTATCTGCCAAGCGGCTAAAAAGAAACTCTATTACCCGCAACTCACCGATATAGTCATCGATAAAATTAAATCAGCCGTTTAGAAAGTTTTTTTATATGCGTATTTCTCATTCCCGGAAAGCCGTGTACGGAAAAACCTTATACATGAATTAATGCGCGGGGACAGAGCAAATCCTGCTTTCTTTTCTAATCATTTATCGTTTTCCCTATAATTATTTTCTTAAAATGCCCTTTTTGGTACCAAAAACATATCGCTAAGACATTTTTTAGGCTTATTTTGAATATTTTTTCCCTTAATTTCCGATGGGTTAATTTGGTCCGACAAGAAGTTATCTCTTATCACAGGTTATAGAGAACCTGTGATTTGGTGCAGGAATCAAAAAAAATCAGTTAATTCCCTAAAAGCATTAAACCTCTAACTGATTTAAAATGGGCGTCCAGCGAATACAATTTTAAACCATGCTGAAATGCACAAGCTGCTATCCATATGTCATTTGTCGGGATTGGTTTGCCGATTTCCCTTAAATTATTCAATATCTCAGCATAGAAGTCTGCTGTAATTTCATCAATATAAATGAGTTGAACCCGCGGGCTATCAAGAAAAATATCCAGTTCTTCTCTGTTTTTTTGCTCCCGGCTTCCGCCCTTAAATCCTGAAATGAGTTCACCGATACTAATACTTGATAAGCCGATCACCTCAGCCTTTTGAAGAATTTGAATAACTGATTGATCTCCTCTTAGGGCATATGAATAAATATTGGTATCAATTAAAAATCGTTTCATGCCCATAGTTCCTCATCGATTTTTCTTTCACTATCTATTTTTTCCTGAATTCGCTGAAATTCCGCTTCATCCCATTTTCCAAACAACTGATCCAGGTCATGATAAGTGGCTGTGTGCTTTTTTTTATTCCCTAATCCAAGTTTGTCTTTTATGATATCCTTAATAAATTGATTTACGCTCTTACCTTCAAGCTTTGCTTTATTTTTAAGCATATCGGCGACAGGAGGTTCAATCCCTCTGATTGTAATTGATTTCATGTCATTCTCCTTTGTTGTGGTGTCGTTTACTGACATCATTTTAAAACCATTATATGCAATCATAATAATTTTGTCAAATTTCGAAATGACACCCGGAAATTGCCCACCGAGATACGGAAAAACCTTATACAAGAATTAACGAGCAAGGACAGAGCAAATCCTGCTTTCTTTTCTAATCATTTATCGTTTTCCCTATAATTATTTTCTTAAAATGCCCTTTTTGGTACCAAAAACATATCGCTAAGACATTTTTTAGGCTTATTTTGAATATTTTTTCCCTTAATTTCCAATGGGTTAATTTGGTCCGACAAGAAGTTATTGGTTTTAGTCTGATTTTTTTGTAATTTTTTCCCTACATCCCTAAAAAATATGCCATGCCAAAGTACTTACTAAAAAAAGTTAACTCGACATTGCACTATGCAAGAACGGTCTGAAGAATTTTTCAAAAATTCGGTAAAAAATCTCACTCAATATATGGTGTCTTAGAAAAGAGAAGAATGTTGATCGTTCTTATCGATAGTCCTCGCCTTTAAAAATTTCAGGATTACTGTCGTTTCATAGACAGATTCAGGCAAAATACTTACAAAAAGCCTACGACCAAAATTTGAGGTTCTAACGTTACATCTGGGCCTTTTTTTTGAGAAAAATTATACTTATGGCTGATATATTTATTTCTCTGTTTGTAATATAAATAATATGGGAAAAGCCAAATCCTGAGTAATCAGGAGACGAAAAGCCACGGGTCTTCACGAGATATTCTTAAAAAATCCAAAATTTCAAAAGACAGCCGGGTTACCTTTTTAAAGATAGCCCGACTTTTTTATGCACCAAACTTATAAAAAGGGGGGAAAAATGAAACGTTTCAAAATTTTAAAAATCTGTATTATTTTCTTATCTTTTCTGTTAACTGTCTCGATCGCCCTTGCCGGCAGTCTGCCTGATGAGTGGACAGAGATCAATCCCGTAGGTTTTGAATTCAATGGCCTTACCCCGGCATGCTCAGATGCTCCCGGCACCACGGATGATGAATTTTCTTTTTTTGTCAAAGGCGGCAAAAAAAATAATATCGTCGTATTTTTTCAAGGCGGCGGGGCCTGCTGGGATTATATGAACTGCGTGGCGGCCCCCACCTATACCCAGGAGCAGACAGAGGTATTAGAGCAGTTTTCCGATGACATGGAAGGATATGGGCTATTTGACCAGACAGAAAAAAACAACCCGTTTAAAGACTGGGGCTTTGTTTATATCCCATACTGCACTGGCGATCTCTTCTGGGGAGCAAACGATGCGAACTACTATGGCACGACGATTAAGCATCGCGGTTTTGTCAATTTTCAGGCGGTATTAAATTATTTGGAAAATAATACCAATTATCCCGGAAAGGTTTTTGTTACCGGTTCCAGTGCCGGAAGTTACGGAGCGACCCTGGCGTTTCCCTATATCAAACAATCCTTCAAATGGTCCAATGTCTATCTTTTGGGGGATGCCGGTGCCGGTGTCCTGAGCGAAACATTTGCCACCGAAGGGATTCTCAACTGGAATGTTCAGATGCCGGAATGGATTTTTCCCGATGGCTATGATCCCAGCTTGACCATGCCAGTGCTGTATAACGCTATTGCCACTGAATATCCGTTGAGCCGACTGGCCCAATACACTACCGCCTTTGACGGGACCCAGATATTTTTCTATAATGTGATGTTAAATATTAACGACCCTTCTGAGTGGTACAATATTACCCCACAAGTGGCGGGTACGTGGCATTATACGATGAAAAATTATGCACAGTACACAGCCGCGACGTCTTCCAATTATCGTTATTACATCGGTGCCGGACAAGTTCATACGATTATGATGTCTCCCAAATTTTATACGGAAGATACAGCCGGAGGGGAGCCCTTTGTCGATTGGGTCAGTCATATGATTCAAACGCCCAAAAAATGGGAAAACGCAGGTGATGAAAACTTTATTCCATAAGAGACACCTGAAATTTATCAAGAATCAGGTTATTGTAAAAAGTCAGGCAATTTAAAAAGACGAAAGAGACATTGTCAGAGATGGCGCTGTCTCTTTTTATTTTTACAACTGAATTGTCTTTCTTTTCTGAATATCTGCTTCGATTAAGTCAAGTCGTCCACTTTAAGGTTTCCAAGGAGATCGAGAAAATGGCATCTTGTGGGAGCTGCATCCTGCCGCGTTATTCCCGCTGATACTATTGCATGCATATCGCGGCAGAAAGCCGCTCCCACAGGAAATTCGAAAGTTGAGTTAAGTCAACTTTCGACTCGGCGAAGCTTTTTGATAATCCTCGTTGGACAGGCTTTCGGGCCTGCCAAGGAGAAACAGTGCCGTGGCCTTGAATTGTGAATTGTTTCAGGGATTATCATTCAAACAAGCGGCGGTTAAATGATTTTTTGTCTTTAACTGCCGTTTCCTTTTTTCATCCAAAAACCCAATCAGACAACAACCCTTTCCCATAATTTTTTTTTACAAAGGAATCTTCCATGAAAAAAATATATGTCATGGCAGGTGTTAACGGAACTGCAAATCGGCGTGCACATATTTAAAGATGGCAATAAACTTGCTAAGTGCTCACCATTAGAATTCGACCCTTCAGTGAAGAATACAATAGATAGTCCGGCCTCTTGGCTCTATTCTCGAATCAAAGGTTATATTCGGCCTGCGATTTTGTGAAGGAATCACAGATCTTAGGTTTTAACTCAGATCTCCGCCTCTATCTCACAAGGACGTTAAAATGCAGTTCAAACTCCGACAATGTAGTACTCTCCGATGCTCTAATGCATAAACAACTCTTTTCATTGGAGTTTATTTATGATAAATATTCTTTGATAAGTTCAAGGGCTATGGAAATTTTGATTATACCATTATTGGCAGGCTTACAGAATCACTTATAGATAAGATTGGATCTATTATAATTATGAATACACCACATGATATTGCAAATAACATTATGGAAAAATACAATAATAGAAACCTTAATGAAGCAGATACACGTCATCAAATAATTGATGAAATAATCCACTCTGTTCTTAGTTGGCCAAAATCTCTTACAAAATGTGAGAGTTTTATAGATCCTGGATATGCCGATTACCGTTTAAAAAAAAATAATGGTACCGATTTATTATTTATTGAAGCAAAAAAAGAGGGACTATATTTTAATTGCCCTGAAAATTTTAATACGGGCGCTCTGGCAAAACATATCAAAGTAGAAACATTACTAACTGATAACAACATTCAGAAAGCAATTATCCAAGTAAGAAATTATTGCATAGAGGAGGGGTGCGAGTTTGCAGTAATTACGAATGGGCATGAATGGATTTTTTTTAAAACATTCGAAAAAGGTAAGAATTGGAAAAAACTTAAAGCTTTCGTTATATTCAGTAATAAATATTTTTCGGATATGTTTATTGAAGCTACTAATAATTTTGGATATACTGCTATTCGTGATGGTTCGCTAAAGAACATCCTTGGATCCATTAGCCAATTAAATAGAGAAATATTTTATCCTAAAGATAAAATAAATTTATATAACCAAGAAGTTACTTCAAATAATTATGCTAGAGAGTTGCGGCCTCTATCAAATATGTTTTTTGGTGTTATTGAAGCTGATCAATCTGATTTTATGACCCACTGTTATGTAAATCAGAGAGAGTATAATCATTCTTACTCAAATTTCAGAGCCATAATTCGTGATTCGCTAACACCATACATGGAAGAATACGGAATTAATAATTTTGAAGATGATTGTAACGGTGGAAAATTAGGTGACCGAATCAATAAAAGTATTGATCTAAAAAAAACCGGCGAAGTAATAGTTCTTTTTGGTGGCAAAGGGTCTGGAAAATCAACATTTCTTAAAAGATTATTTTACCATGACCCGCCAGAATATTTAACTAATAATGCTGTTATTGCAACGGTTGATTTGCTTAAAGTCCCTGAAGATGAAACCATAATTCATAATAAAATATGGAGTAATATTGTTACCTGTTTAGATGTAGACGGTATTCTATCATCGAAACGCGAAGAATTATTAAAATTGTTCTCTGATCGATTTAGTATTGCTAAAAAGCAAGTATTATTTGGTGTTAATAAAAGTTCTGACGCATACAATATAAAATTAAATGATTTAGTTAATGAATGGTTAAAGGACAAAAAATATATAGCACAAAAACTTGTAGGATATTGGGTAAGACGAAAAAAAGGATCTATTATAGTTATAGATAACACAGATCAATTCCCTCACAATCTTCAAGATTTTTGTTTTACAACCGCACAAGAAATTTCTGATAATCTTAGATGTTTGGTAATTGTTTCTATGCGCGAAGAAAGATTCCATTCTTCAAGGATGCATGGTACGTTAGACGCTTATCAAAATTCAGGGTTTCACATTAGTTCGCCAGTAATACAATTAGTATTTAAAAAGAGAATTGACTATGTGCTTTCTATTCTTGAAAATGATGACAAGTGTTGCTCACTTTTTGGAGATAATTATTCGAAAAGTAGAATTGAAGCATGTAAAAAATTATACAAAATTTTTGATAATGAATTTACCAATATAAGAAATTCACCATTAAATGAGTTTCTTACAGCGTGTGCACATGGAAATATCAGGTTGGCCTTAGAGCTTTTTAGGGACTTTGTTAAATCTGGATACACAAATGTCGATGAAATGATATCTAGTTCTGACATTTGGATCCTGAAAATCCATCAGGTCTTGAAACCTGTTATGATACCCTATCGGTTTTTTTATGATGAAGGGGAAAGTAGTATTCCAAATATATACCAAATAAGGTCAAAAACAAATGGTTCTCACTTTACCGGTTTACGAATATTAAAAAGGTTATCCGAAGGTATAGATCCATCAAATCCATTTTATGTATCAACAAATGAGTTAAAAGATTTTTTCTCAGAAAATTATAACATGGTAGAAGATTATGAAAAAAATTTGGATTATTTTTTAAAAAGGGATCTTGTTGAATCAAACAATCGAATAGATTATTATTGTGAGGATGTTGATAGCATTAAAATTACTACATACGGCCTGTACATCTATAAGGTGCTTTCAGCTTATTTTACCTACATTGAACTCGTTTCAACAGATTGTGGTTTTTTTAATGAAAGGATTGCAACAGATATAGTTGAAATGTCAAATAATGATTATTGGTTATTTGCTAATAAAAGACGAGAGAAGCGGGTTAATACTAGGCTTGATAAAGCAGAGTTATTTATATCGTATTTAATTGAAGAAGAGCAAAAAGAAAATGAATTCTATAGCTTATCAACCCCTTCAACTTTTTCCAAGATTATAATGGAAAAATTTCAAGCTGAAAAATTACTTGTCTTACGAAGCTTATCTCGAAAATTTTATTCAACATAAAATAAAGGGGTCACCCATTACGAAGGAATGGAAGGAAGACAGGAATAGCTTCAAACCTTGATTATTGATTATGATTGACTTGGTTCTTTTTAATCGGTGATATAAAATTCATGGCACGCCAATTAACAGGCTTGGGGTCACCAGAACCCACAATTGTGTGATTACCGCCGGCAGAACACTGCTTTTGAATTTCGGGGTCAGATTTCGGGGTCAGATCTGCCCTTGACTCATTCATTGGAATATTGAGATGCACTTTTCTTTTCTGCTAAGATTTTTTTCCTCATCCATAACCCTGAAATATCACTTCAATTGGTGCAGGTATCAAGACCGATTTAAAACCTTTGATAAGTCTGTATGATCATAGTGTACTTTGAAGAAACGAAGGATACAGCGCAACAAAGAATTTGGACTTTTTACGAAGCCATCAAAACTGTTCTGAAAAAAATTAACGTGACGCCCCCTTTCGAATAAAAAATTAAAATCCAGCCAGCCCCGGGTGGCAAAAATGGAAAACGCAGCCCCCGGTGTTGCCCCGGCTCTTTTAATCAAATCTTTGCCGGCCATGGGAGCATCAAAAGAAGTATCGCAAAAGCGATCATTTGAAAAAATTTTACGAATACGCCGTAAAAAAATACGCCTTTGGTCGTTGATGGATACTGAATGCTGCTTTCTGATACCCAGATTCTTTGCCGGTCTAATGCGGCAGCCGTCACGGTTTACTCATCTCTTTTGCGATTTCTTCACTTAACCTGCCAAGCGCTCGGCTTTGGGCGGAAACCACTGCTTCGTAATCATTTTTTTCCGAGGCATTCACCGGTTCCCGGATAATTGAGCGCCGGATTAAAACAGGCCGGGCCCTGTCTGAATTATCCCGGATCTGCCAGATGACATTTAATACCACATCACCTTGCATGTCCCCGTCAAACTGTTTCACATCAAAGTCCACTTCAAATGCCGGATCCGCCTGGCCGCCCCACGGGTATGTTTTCACCTGATCGGTTGAAAGCAAAGCAGAAAGATTCTCGGACATAACCCGTAAAAAATCCTTATCCAGATATCCGCCCCAGCGGTGAAATTCCGAATAATTGATTCTGCCGGAACCTTTGCGGGTCATGATCTGGGGCTTGTTTAAAAAATCAGGGAGACGCACCGGGCCCACCCCGATGATTATCATCTTTTCGGATTGCGGATCCTTCATATTATGATCCGTCGGGGCCATTGCATCCTGTACGGGTGACAGCGTATAAAATGCCATCGGCGGTGTTTTCCCCCTGCACCCGGCGAATAAAACAATGAAAAGAGTAATGGCGATTCCGGTGCATCTGCCGATAAAAATTGAAATTTTCATTGATTCGGTTTTCACTTTTCTATTCCTTTCCCGTAAATCAGGGCATCCGGATGCCGTTCAAGATAATCCATTAACATACGCATGGACCTTGCCGCGCCTGCCAGTTCCTCCAGCGTTCGGGTGCCTTCCCGGTTAAGCGGTGAATCCGAAGAAATCATATCTTCCATTGCCGCTAACGTTTTATTCGCCTGTGTCAGTGTTGCCAAAGCTTCCGGTCCGACTTCCGTGCTGAATTTTTTTAAAATATTTTTTGTCAACTGAATTGACTCATTCAAATTCCGAATCATTTCATGGGCATCACTGCCCATCTGCTCAAAAGGGATTCTTTCAATACGGGCGATGATACCGAAAACTATTTCCGACAACTCTTCTAAGGGCTGCTGAAGCGTCGGGAACACCGGATATTTGCCGCTCCAGTCAATTTCCCGGGCAGCTGTGTCCGGATGGAAATCAATATCCACGAATAATTGCCCGGTAAGCAGGTTGCCGGTTTTCAATTGCGCCCTTAGTCCCTTTGCCACCATCGAATCCGTCATCCGTCGCCGTTCTTCCTTACTTTTCAATTCATCCATTTTCAAGTAGCGTTCAGGTTCGATTTCAACGAGAACAGGGATCGTAAATTCCATACCTGCCGGATCCATATCCAGCTGAGAATTGATACCCACCACTTCCCCAATGCGGATGCCTTTAAATTCCACCGGTGCCCCTTCAGACAGGCCCCTGACGGACCCTTTAAAATTAAGCACCCAGTAATTCTTGATCTGGTATGTTTTTTTCTCTGCCGCCACCCGGTTCGCATGCAGTATAAACACATCATTTTCAGATACCTGATCAAAAGATTCAAAATCAAACGGGGTTTCAAAGGCAATACCGCCGATCATCATGCTGACGATGGACTGGGTATCAATTTTAATGCCGGTGGCATCCATTGTCATATCGATACCGGAGGCGTTCCAGAAACGCGTATTGCTGTAAACCAGATTATGGTGCGGGTCATTGATGAATATTTTTACCGTGACATTCTGCCCGTCTTCATCCAGCTGATAATCAGCAATTTGCCCCACCTGAATCTGGCGGTAATAAATAGGGGAACCGATATCTAATGATCCCAGCTTTTCCGATTTCAGAATAAAATGCTTTCCCGGCAGATCAGCGGTCACCACCGGGGGCCTTTCAAGACCTTTAAACACCGTCTGCGGCTGGCCCTTTTGGCCCGGATCCATGGCAATGTAGGCACCGGCAAACAGGGTGCCCAATCCGGAAACTTCGCCGGCGGTCAACCGGGCGCGCACCACCCAGAATTTTGCCTGATCGGTGAGATGCTGTTCCATTCCGTCCACAAGCTGTGCCGCTAAAATCACATGGGACAAATCATCACTTAATTCTATGGTTTCCAAAATGCCGATATCCACATCCTTGAATTTTATTTTTGTTTTTCCGGCCTCCAGACCTTTGGCGTTTTTAAATACAATCGTGATGGTCGGTCCTTGTTCGGAAATGGCTTTGTACACCAGCCATCCGCCGATGATGAGCGCCACCAGCGGAACGATCCATACAACGGATATACCGCGCTTTTCATGAACCACCGCTTGGGCAGCCCGGGGTGAATGCATTTCCGATTTCAATTCTTCACTCATGATTGATGATTCCCCAAAAAGTTCGATTTAAATGGCTAAGTTAAAAGTTACACCAATCCCATAAAATTTGGCAAGGCGTAGCGATTTTTCAGAGTTGAAATAATACATTTAGTATATTGAAAGGCTGAAAAACCGCTACAACGCAGTAGATGGGACTTTTTACGACGCCATCATGATTTTCCCTCCAGATTATCCCATATCAGCCGCGGATCAAAACTCATGGCCGCAAACATGGTAAGAACCACCACAGCCGCAAAATAAACGGCGGCCGGAGCCGCTTCAATAGTAGCAACGGCACCGATCTTCACGATCGCCACCATCAATGTCACCACATAAATATCCACCATGGACCATCTGCCGATGGATTCTATCAGCCGGTACAGCCGCGCCCGGTCTTTTGGCCGCCATTGTGATTTTCTCTGAACCGATATCAACAGGAATGTCAGTATAACCAGCTTTAATAACGGCACAAACACGCTGGCAATAAAAATCACCAGGGCAATGGGCCACATGCCGCTTTTTATGAAATAAATAACACCCGAAAGAATTGTGTCCGCCTGGATATGTCCTAAAGAGGTCACTTTCATAATGGGAAAAACATTGGCCGGGATATAAAAAAGACAGGCAGCCAGCAACAGCGCCCAGGTCCGGGCAATGCTGTCCGGCTTTCTGGCATGAAGCGTCTCCCCGCACCGGGGGCATGTTGCATGGAATTTGTTAAAATACACCGGCAACTTACACAGAAGATGACAGCTGGTGCAACTCACCAGGGAAGATTCCATGGCTGTCATGGCAGACCGGTTCATTGACGGCTTTCTCCCAGGCGGTCCCATATCAAATGGGAGTCAACAGATGAAATCGCGCCGGCTAAAACAAAAATAAGCCCGGCAAATGCATACAGGGACAACCCCGGAATGATCTCCGCCATCCTGGCCAGCTTTACGATGGATACGAGAATGCCCAGCATAAATACCTCCATCATGCCCCAC
>JAQYVU010000113.1 GCA_030145385.1 Desulfococcaceae bacterium | reverse complement strand
CATGGAAACCCTGGCAGGCCGGGATTGCCATCGGCATTCTGGCCTGTTTTGCTTATCTGTCGTCTGCGGCCAGCGGCAGAAATTATCCCCTGGGTGTATCTCACGGTGTATTGCATGCACAACTTCTGTTAACCGATACGCCGCTGAAACATGTGTATGCCCCGAAAGCATCTTTATCTTCTGTTCGGAAAGTGACTCAATCAAATATTACGAATCCTGAAAAACCGGCAAAAAAAGTCTCCTGGTGGCTGATTCTTGAAGTTTCTGCGCTTGTGCTCGGCGCGTTCACCAGTGCGAAGCTCTCAAATAAAATTAAATTTCTGCCAAGGCCGCCGGATCAGACAGCAATCGCCTTTGTCGGGGGAATCCTTTTAGGCATAGGTGCCGCCATTGCCGGTGGATGCGTGGTCGGCAATATCATGAGCGGGGTCGCACTGATGAGTGTCGGCAACGTGCTCTTTTTTGCGACCGTGGTTTTGGCAAGTTGGGTAACGACTTATTTTTACCTCATGGGCGGCAGCCTTTTGAAATCATAGAAGCTAAAAAAAGTTTTAATATATAAGGAAAAGAAACAAATGGAAGTACTCAATGAATCCGGAAGCAGTCAAGCAGAAATCCCGGGAAATTCCGACAGCAGAAGCGGATTAACCGCTAAATATATTTCAATGACTGTGGTGGTGATTGCTCTGTGGTGGGGCATTTACCTGAATCTTGCAAAAATTTCCCAACAGCTCACCCACGGGTTGTCAAAGTTGCTGGCATTTTCGCCCGCCAGTCACCTGGGCAGCGCCATTGAATTTTTTATTTTTGAAGTTCCCAAGGTGCTGATGCTGCTGACCCTTGTGGTTTTCGTGGTCGGCATTATCCGATCCTTTTTTACGCCGGAACGAACCCGGAAAATTCTTGCCGGCAAACGCGAATCCATAGGTAATGTCCTAGCCGCCCTTCTCGGCATTGTGACGCCCTTCTGCTCATGTTCCGCAGTACCGCTGTTTCTTGGTTTTGTGACCACGGGTGTCCCTTTAGGGGTGACGTTTTCCTTTTTGATTTCAGCTCCCATGGTCAATGAAATCGCTTTGGTGCTCCTGTACGGCCTGTTTGGCTGGGAAGTGGCGGTTATTTATCTGGTTACCGGGCTTTTGATTGCCATGGTTGCCGGATGGGTCATTGGCCGGTTGCGCATGGAAAAACACCTTGAGGACTGGGTCCAGGAACTTCAGGCCGGAGAAGCCCATGTCGACGAGATGCACAAGGATTGGGCGGACCGGATACAGGATGGTGTTGCGGCTGTAATTGAAATTGTGGGCAAGGTCTGGCTTTATGTGGTGCTGGGCATTGCCATCGGTGCCGGTATCCACGGGTATGTGCCCGAAGGATTTCTGGCGTCAATGATGGGAAAATCCGCCTGGTGGTCGGTGCCGTTATCTGTTTTGCTGGGAATTCCCATGTATTCGAATGCTGCCGGGATTATACCGATTGTTCAGGCCCTGCTGGAAAAAGGGGCGGCCCTTGGCACGGTTTTAGCTTTCATGATGTCGGTCATTGCCCTGTCTCTGCCGGAGATGATTATTCTCCGAAAAGTGCTCAAGCCGCGCCTGATTGCCACATTCCTCGGCGTGGTGGGCACGGGGATACTGATTGTCGGGTATATTTTTAATTTTTATTTTTAATTTTCTGCTTATCTGCGTCGGTTAAGTTAATCACAAGAGATTGGTCCAGCATCACTAAAGCGGGTGTGTAGGTGATATTTTTAATTTTTACCGTAAACGGGTTTTTGATTATGAAACACGATGTCCGGCAAATCCGGATCGGCAAACATGATTTCGGCATCATCGGGTTGAGCGATGCCATTGAAACGGTGGCTGCCGCCCATAAAGACGCGCCCGACGATATGATTGCCGAGGCCCTGTTAGACGCGCTCAAAAAAAACAATTATATTTCCGATAATGTTAAGGATGCCTACAAGCAGGCGTTTTTACGGGAATATCAGAAACATTTGGGAATGCCGGTCACGGTTTCCGGCGGGCAAAGAGATGCGCTGACGGTGACCGTGGTCGGTGCCGGCTGCCCGAGGTGCGAAAGCCTTGAAATGGACATAATGATGGTGCTGTCCGAACTCGACCTGCCGGCCCGGGTCGACCATGTCCGGGATCTGAAGGAAATCGGAAAAATGGGAATATTCGGTCTGCCGGCGGTGCTGATCAACGATGAAGTTAAATGCGCGGGGGTTGTACCGTCCAAATCTCAGCTCATTGAATGGTTCACGAGCCGGAACAGTTCATGAACTTCGTTATTCAGCCATTGAAGTAGAAAACCTACGTCTTCAGACTGAAATGCCTTGTTTCTGAACTGCTCCGACTCGTGAGAAAACCAGTTTAATTATATGAAATAAAGGAGAAAAATAATGGATATTAAAGTACTGGGTCCAGGATGTGCCAAATGCAAAAAAACTGAAATCATCGTCAAAGAAGCGGTCGCCGAATCCGGCGTTGCGGCAAACGTGGAAAAAGTTACCGACATCATGGAAATCGCACAGTACGGCGTTTTCGGCACCCCGGCAGTGATCGTTGACGGGGATGTGAAAATAGTGGGAAAAGTTCCCAAAAAAGAAGATATTTTGTCCTGGATCAAAAAATAGAGCAAGGAGATCCAACCAGTGGTATTGAACCTGTCGGATGAAGATATCCTTCGAATGAAATGTGCAACCTTAGATGACGACCGCAATGAAGCATTGAAATTAATCCGGGAATTTCTCAAGCGCCTGGACTATCAGAAACATAGCAGAATGAAATCCCACCTGGAGGGATAAACAATGTTGTTAACCGGTTACGCCAAGGAGCAGCTGACTCATGACAAAAGAAGATCAAATCACGAACAACCGTAAAATGACCGGCATTTTTGAACGGTTTTTGACTGTCTGGGTGCTGCTGTGCATTGCAGGGGGCATCATTCTCGGCAAGGTCGCCCCGGGTGTGGCGCAATCCTTAGACGGCATGGCAATTTATGTCAACGGCGCGCCGGTGGTGTCGATTCCCATTGCCATCTGCCTGTTTTTCATGATGTATCCCATCATGGTAAAGATTGATTTTAGCGAAGTCATCCAGGCCGGGAAAAGCGGCAAGCCGGTGTTTCTGACCCTTTTTATCAACTGGTGCATCAAACCGTTTTCCATGTATGCCATTGCCATATTTTTTTTAGGTTTCCTTTTCAAGGGATTTATCGGGGCAGAGGCCATGGATCTGGTGAAAATGCCGTTTGGCCTGGACCTGGCCGTGGGGGCACAGCACGGTGCCGGTACGGTTGTGCTGGCGGACGGCATTAAAATGCTTGAAATTCCCTTATGGCGGAGTTACCTGGCCGGCTGCATCCTTCTGGGCATTGCGCCCTGCACAGCCATGGTGTTTGTCTGGAGTTACCTTTCCCGGGGAAATGACGGGCTGACGCTGGTGATGGTGGCCATCAACTCCCTGACCATGCTGGTATTGTACGGCGTTCTGGGCGGCTTTCTGCTGGGTGTGGGTCGCCTCCCGGTGCCCTGGCAGGCACTGCTGCTTTCCATCAGTATTTATGTGGCCCTGCCGCTGGTGGCAGGATATTTATCCAGAAAATGGATTATCAGCGCCAAAGGAGAGCAATGGTTTAAAGAAAAATTTCTGCATGTTCTGACGCCGGTCACGATTATTGCGCTGCTGATCACCCTGGTGCTGCTGTTTTCATTCAAAGGGGAGGTCATCCTTGCCAATCCGCTGACCATTCTCTGGATTGCCGTGCCGTTGTTTATCCAGACCATGCTGATTTTTTGTCTGGGATATGGTCTTGCCCGGATTTTAAAGCTTCAATATGAAGATGCGGCACCGGCCGCCATGATCGGCGCCTCCAACCATTTTGAGGTGGCCATCGCAACATCGACCATGCTGTTCGGGCTGTCATCCGGCGCAGCCCTGGCAACCGTTGTCGGCGTGCTCATTGAAGTGCCGGTGATGCTGATGCTGGTCAAAATCTGTTTAAAGACGACCCACTGGTTTGACGGAAATTAAAAACTTTTTATATGATTTTAAATAAAATATTTTCAGGAGATTATTTTGATGAATTTGATCAAACAACACATGTTTTCACTGGTTTCTTTTATTCTTGTTCTTTTTATGACAGCGCTGCCGGCTGTTTCGGCAGAAAAGGCCGAGGCAGCAAAAACAGATGCCGCACCGGTGTCGCATTATATCAGCGTCACGTATTTTCATACCACTGCCCGATGTCCGACATGCCATAAGATTGAGGAATTATCATCCCAGGCAGTTAGTTTTAATTTTGAAAATGACCTGAAAACCGGCAACGTGGTCTGGCGGGTCATTAATGTTGATGAACCGGAAAACAAACATTATAATACAGACTATCAGCTGTATACCAAGTCTCTGATTGTTTCCGAGATGAAAGACGGCAAGGAAGTGCGGTGGAAAAACCTGGAAAAAGTCTGGACCTTTGTCAGGGATGAGGAAAAATTTGACGCGTATGTAAAAGCTGAAATCAATGACTGGATCAAGGAATAATCATGGATTATGGTGCCGCACAAATAGTTTCGGTCATATGGCTTGGAATCCTGACGTCCATCAGTCCGTGCCCCCTGGCCACCAACATTGCCGCCACCACCTATATCGGTAAACAGATCAAGTCCCGTTATGCCACGATACTGGCGGCCGTTGCCTATACCATCGGCCGGACAATATCGTACATGATAATCAGTATTTTGATTATCGCCGGATTGATTTCCATTCCGGGCGTATCCAATTTTCTCCAGCTGCATATGAACCAGATTCTGGGACCAATATTATTGATTACCGGCCTGTTTATCCTGGACCTGGTTCCGTTGCGGCTGCCGAATATCGGTTTTAATACCGGTATGCTCCAAAAGCTCGGCGACAGCGGTTTGCTGGGTGCTGTTCTGCTGGGTTTTTTGTTTGCACTGTCGTTTTGCCCGGTATCTGCGGCGCTTTTCTTTGGCAGCGTGATTCCGGTGGCGCTGAAATTTCAGTCCGTGATATTTCTGCCTTTCTGTTACGGAATCGGCACTGCCGCCCCGGTAATCGGATTTGCAGTAATTATCGCATACAGCTCCCGCTTTGCCGGGATTTTTTTCAATAAATTATCCGCTGCGGAACGGTGGCTTCGCCGGATCACCGGGGCGCTTTTTTTGATTATCGGATTGTATTTTTGTTTAAAATATATTTTCCACATGATTAATTTTTGACAAACCGCTTTTCTCATGACCGGCTGAATTTTTTTATGATAATACAGCTGTTCACATCACCGAACCCGAAGCTGGCTTTTGCGATTGTCCGGAGTTCCGGATAATCCATATAACTGCGGACGATCCGCTCTGCAAAAGGTTCTATTTTCGGATGAATGTCTTCGCAATTGATGGAAGGATGAAGAAAGCCGCCCTGTAACTGAAGAATTGACGCAATCGTCTCAATCGATCCGGCAGCCCCCAGGCAATGACCAATCATGGATTTTGTTGAATTAACATATGGAATATTCTTCGGCTCCCGGTTGAGTGCCTCCGACCAGGAGCGGATTTCTAACGGATCTGCATAGGTAGCTGTCAAATGGCCGTTGACGGCATCAATCGTTTCGGACGAGATCCCGGCATCCTTAACCGCGCCCTGTATGCAGCGCATCACGCCTTCGGGGTTTGGTGCGGTCATGGATCCGCCGTTGCGCTGGCCCCCGCTATTGGCATAAACACCCATAATTTCGGCATGGATTTGGGCATTCCTTTCCCGGGCACTCTCTAAGGATTCCAGAACTAATATCCCGGCACCGGCTCCGGGAACAAACCCGCAGGCGGTCGCACTCATGGGCCGGGACCCTTTTTCCGGCTGGTCATTAAATCTGCTTGCCATCACACGCATGGAATCAAATGCTCCCCAGGTATAAGGGGAGGCCCCTTCGGTGCTGCCGGCCAGCATCCTTTTGGCCAATCCGATACGGATTTTCCAGACAGCTTCAATAATGGCTTCGGTACCGGTACTGCAAGCCGAGGAATTGGCGAATGTCTGGTTGCCGATACCCAGGATTCCGGATATCCGGGCACTGGAAGCACTGCTCATGACCTGTTCCGCCACACGCGTACTTATCCGGCGAACCTTGCCGGCATTGATTTTGGGTGCCACATGGGTGGCAAAGGTATTAAGATCACTCACGCCACTACCGATAACGGCGCCGGTATCCCAATCCGTCTGATTATTCTCGACCGGGAATTCCATCCCGGCATCTTGCCAGGCTTCAATCGCAGCGGTCACTGCATATCCGACACTGTCACTCAAATAAGGTAATTTTTTTCGTTTGAAATGATTTTGCAGAATCGCTTCAACGTTCTCCGGTGCGCCCCCGATACGGCATCCGAAGTTCAGCGCTTCAAGTTCAGGCATAAATTTGATGCCGGATTTTCCTTGTTTAAGCGCTTGTTTAAAATTATCAAGACCCGTCGCATTGGGGCTTATCACCCCCATTCCGGTAACAACCACTCTGTTTTTCATCTTTTTTAACTCCTAATCCGGACGGATGCCGTTTGTTTTTATTGTTTACGCACGACCAGACTGCCAACGGAATAACCCGCGCCAAAGGAGCAGATGATGCCGATATCGCCTTTTTGAAGGTCCTCATTATGGAGATGAAAAGCGATAATTGACCCGGCAGACGCAGTGTTGGCATAACGGTCAAGAATGGTAGGGATTTTATCCGCACAAACATTATCGCCCAGAATCTGTTTGATAACCATCCTGTTCATATTGAGATTTGCCTGGTGAAGCCAGAATCGTTTGACATCCCCGGGCATCAGGTCATGGCTTGCCAGGTGATCGTTTATATGGCCGGCAGCGATGGGGCTGACTTCCTCAAAGACCTTGCGCCCGGCCTGGTGAAACAGCTTGTCCCATCCATAAGGATCAGCGTCCGTGGCCCGGGAGGTATGACCGAAGTTGGACCGGATATTGCTTGAAAACCGCGTCATCGCTTTGGTGCTCAAAACTTCGTAACAGTTCTCTGAAGTACAGGTGTCAGCACGTTCCATGATGATTGCCGTACTGACGTCTCCAAAAATAAAATGCGTGTCCCGGTCGCAGTAATTGACTTGCGGGGTCACCAGTTCCGGGTTGATGGCTAAAACACACTTTGCCGAACCGGATACCAGGCAGTCATATGCCCGATGGAGCCCGAATGTGGCGGCCGAACAGGCCATCAGCATATCAAATCCAAATCCGTCAATGCCCAGTTCATTTTGCACTTCAATCGCAATGGCCGGGTATGCCCGCTGGGTATAGGCACAGGAAACAATCACCGCATCAATATCGGCGGCTGTCTTTCCGGCGGCAGCCATGGCTTTGCGCGCGGCGGCAACCGCAATCTCGGCCTGGTGGCTTAGCTCTTCTTCTTTACGTTCGGGAAATTTCGGACGCATTCGGGCAATGTCCAAAATCCCTTCTTTTATATATACATATCGGGATTTTACCCCGGAAGCTTTTTCAATAAATCGTGCACTGGACAGTGGTTTCTCATCCATTTTTCCGGATTCAATTTCTGGGGCATGATCGGCATTGAATTTTTGTGCATACGCATTATAGCTATCCACCAGTTCTTCATTGGTGATGACATTTGAAGGCGTCCAGATCCCTGATCCGCTGATGACGATTCCGGGGGGTGAAGTTGTTGTCATGTTTGGTATCCTTTATATTTTTATTTCGGTCCCATGCTCTGCCTGGGAATGTATATTTTAAGGCTCGGCCTTAACCCGTTTTCTTATGAGAAATTCGGGTTAGTATGAGAGGCGGAGTCTCCTGATATGCGTTCCGGGGCAGAGCCCCGGAACGAGAGAGTTTTATTCAATCTTTATAAATCCGCTAAAAACGCATAAGCCGCAAACCGGCCGTCATGGCTTAAGCTGACATCCATTTTTTTTGCCCGGCCTTTTGCATAAACCACTGGCGGATTTATCCTGTTATGTTTTTTATGCCGGATGATCTGTATGTCTTGTTCATTTATCTGAAGGCATGAAGCAATGCCCTTTTTAGCGAGTTTGCGGACGGCTGAAGATTCTTTTTCAGATATGGACTCAGCACCGGATATGTCGGGATTGATTGTTTTTGAGCCATATACGATGGATTCCAGGCTTTTTGCCGGGCCGAAAATTCCAATGCAATGCACATAGTCTTCATGAAAATCGATTTTGACCGGCACAATGCCGTTCGGGGTCATGACCCTGCCGGTGGCAGAATTGATGGTTTTTTCCGGACCCAAAATTACCGGGTACCGTCCGGGTGCGGAACTGACATTCGGGTTTGATTTGCTGACGGCTTTGTAGGCGGATTCTTTTGCCGCCCAGAGAGCCCACAGGAGAGAGTCCGGATGATCGGAATTGAAAACCGCCTGCTGTTCATACAAATTCAGTACTCTCTGTATAAACCGTTGATTTGTTGCTTTTCCAATTGCCTCCGGTGTTTTCAGATCAACAATGTCGTTACCTATATGGCTCAGACCTATGTTGAGCGATTGTTGAGGTTGCCGCATATACAAGGAGAATGTGTTTCCGCTATAGTCGTTTATGCGGTTACGCATTTGACGCGGTAGATGTGGTGAGATCGGCAATCCCGAAGGGTTGTAAATTTTGAAACTTAAAATAGATCAACATCCTTAATTCAATATAAAAATAATTTTTCAAAATTTAAAACGCTCAACTTAGGTCAAAGTAATCTTTTTCCATTTTTGACAGGTGTTCGACAATCTGTCTTGAACAGTCCCGCTGGGCCCTGAGTCCTTTTAACTCTGTTTTTGGCCGGCATTGTTCGACTGCTATGGTAAACGTTTCTTTGTATCGGGGAAAATTGCTGTACGTTTTCTGGCCGTCACCACGGAGATAGACAGCCATCACACGACAGTTCGGTATACTGCAAAACAGTCGCCCGACCCCATATGGGAAATCTTCAATGTTGACCCGTCCCGAACGGGAGCGGGTCCCTTCAGGAAAAATCATCAGATTTTCGCCTTTATTTAAAAGAAAGGCCCACTTTGCCATCGTTGATTTAATTGCGTCGCGATTCCCGCCGCGGATTACCGGAATGCATTTTGTCAGAAAGCAGATTAACCCCACAAATATATTGCGGTTAAAATTCATTTGTTCCGGAACATTCCATGGCAGCAGTTTGTATTGAAAGAGGTAGCGGTATGTTGGGATCATGGCGTATGTCAGAATTACGGAATCGATCAGGGTGAGATGATTTGCACAAATCAGCCAGGGGCCCGGGTGGTGATCCATCATTTTTCTGACTGTCTGCCTTGCTTTATTTAAATCTCTTACCCGGTATCCGGCTGCTTTTATGGCAAGTATAATCATGGGGGCGGTAATGAAAACCGTCAGCCGCCCCATGAAGTATTGAAAATAATAAAATATTTTGGCTCTGGTGTTCATTATTGAGTTACGCAGAGTTTTCTCTCAACAATTTTAACTGCATCGCCGACAGTTTTGATTTCATCGGCATCATCGTCATCAATTTCAATGTCAAAGGCGTCTTCGGACTTGATGATGATGTCTACGAGGCGGGCGGAATTGACTTTGAGATCCTGGATAATGGCCGTGTCCATGCTGACATTTTCCAGCCTTTCCGGTTCCTTGACATATTCTTTAATGATTTCTATGACTTTTTCGAAAATTTCCTGTGTTTTCATTTTATTTCTCCTTTATTTGTTTCATTTGTAAAATTTAATGAAGTTAATTTAAATCGTCGGGATTCCATTCCCGACAAATGAATCATTCCGATTGCCGGGTAAGAAACCCGGCCTGTAAAATGCCTTTATCCATGTTCATATTTTTGTAAAATCAAACAACTGTTCACATCGCCAAACCCGAAACTGGCTTTGGCAATGGTTTTCAATTCCGGATAATCCATACACGTCCGGGCAACCCGGCCGGTAAATGGTTCAATATTCGGATGAACATCTTCACAATTGACGGATGGATGAATAAATCCTTTATGCAATTCAAGGACTGCCGCCGCTGTTTCAATCGCTCCGGCAGCGCCAAGACAGTGCCCGATCATTGATTTTGCCGAGTTAATGTATGGAAAATTGTCCGGTCCTCTTTTTAAGGCCGCTGACCAGTTTTTGATTTCATAGGGGTCTGCAAAGGTTGCGGTCAGATGCCCGCTGATCGCATCAATTTCATCCGGCGTGATTCCGGCCTCCTTTATTGCGCCTTGAATGCAGCGAATAACTCCTTCCGGGTTGGGCGCTGTCATGGAGCCGCCGCTCCGCTGGCCGCCGCAGTTGACCATGGCGCCTGTTATTTCCGAGTAAATCCTGGCACCACGGGCCAAAGCGGTTTCCAGATCTTCTATAACCAGCGCACCGGCGCCTGCGCCGGGGACAAAACCGCAGGCGGTCGCGCTCATGGGCCGGGACCCTTTTTCCGGCTGATCATTAAATTTCCGGGAAAGAACCCGCATGGAATCAAAACCGGCCCATGTGTAAGGGGACGCACCTTCTGATCCGCCGGCCACCATTCGCTTGGCAAGTCCAGCCCGGATTCTTCCCGCGGCATCGATAATTGCCTCGGTTCCGGTGCTGCAGGCCGATGAATTCGAAGTGACCTGATTTCCCAATCCAAGGAGCCCTCCGATATAAGCACTGATGCCGCTGCTCATTACCCGTTCCACAATCTGGGAACCCAGTCGACGAACCTTTCCGTCATTAATTTTGGGTACCACTGTTTTTGCGATGGTTTCCATGCCGCAAATTCCGCATCCGAAAATGGTGCCCGAATCCCAGTCCGCCGGATCATCATCTTCTGGACGGGGCAAGCCGGCATCGTTCCATGCAGCCATCGCTGCCACTGCAGCGTAGCCGATGTTGTCGCTTTGGTAAGACGGCTGGCCGCTGCCAAAACAATCCGCCCATGTCTTCTCAAAATTTTCCGGCACCCCGCCGATCTGGCAGGAAAATTTCAGATTTTCAAGCTCAGGAATAAACCGGATTCCTGATTTTCCGGACCGCAGGGCTTTTTCAAAATTATCCAGCCCAACGGCATTGGGACTGACAACACCCATTCCGGTTATAACCACTCTTTTTTTCATCTATTCAAACTCCTAATCCGGAAGACCGGATAAGTTAAAAGGCGTGTTCTGTAATCTTTGTCTCTTCTCATTTTTTAACTCCTGCTCCGGACAGCAGTCCGGAGCAAACGATTTCACCGTTTTCACGGGCAATTTTTGTTCTTGCTTTTATGTTCCCTTTTCTTAAATAGATTAATTCTCCGGAAATAATTACTTTTTCGCCAGGAAGAACCATTCCGGTAAATTCAATGTCATCAGCAAGCGCAAACAGGGTTGTTGTTTCTTTCAATTCCAGGACTGAAATTCCCTGCTGAATAAGTTGAAATATTCCCATGGCCACAACCCCGGTCTGGGCCATGGTCTCAATCAGGATAACGCCCGGTGTAATCGGATTTTCCGGAAAATGACCTTTATAAAAATGTTCGTCTTCCCGAAATCGGTAAGTCGCTGTGATATGCTTATCGTCTGCCTCTAAAATATCATCGATAAACCGAAACGGCGGCTGCTGGGGGATTAAATCAAGAACCTGTTTAAAGATTTCCTTATCAACCACTGTACATCCCTCCGTTTACGTGAATGACACTGCCGTTGATGTATCCGCCTTGTTTGGCAAGAAAGGCCACCACTTCAGCCACTTCTTCGGGTTTTCCCATTCGGCCCAGGGGAATTTCTTTCAAAATATTTTGTTGAATTTCTTCAGTAAGCAAAGAAGTCATATCCGTATCGATAAAGCCGGGGGCAACGGAATTGACCAGGATGTTTCGGTCCCACAATTCTTTGGCCAGGGATTTTGTCATGGTGTCCATGGCTGCTTTTTCCATGGTATACGGGATCTGGCCGGCATTGCCGGTGTGGCCCACCACGCTGGAAATATTAATGATTCTGCCGGAAGATTGGCGGAGCATGAAAAGGCGCAGAATTTTCTTGGTCAGATACCAGGTGCCTCTTAAAATGGCACGCTGGGCATCAAATGCGTCTATTTTCATGGAAAGAATGGAATCATTAATGCACATTCCGGCATTGTTGACCAGGATGTCCACCCGTCCCGCTGTTTCTTTAATTTGGCGAACCATGTTGTCCGCCTGGTCGGGTTCCGTTAAATCGGCCTGCAGAAGAAATCCGTTGCCGTTTATGCCGGAAAGAATATCCTGTGCAGGTTGACTGCTTGTCCGGTAATGAATGCCGATACGAAATCCCTTATCATGAAGTGCTCTGCAGCAGGCCGCGCCGATTCCTTTTCCGCCGCCGGTAACAATAGCGACCGGTTTGTCATCAATTATAGACGATTCTTTTTGGTTTTTTTTCCCATCTGTCATCTGTGTTGTTATCCCTGGCTGATGCCGCCCAATGAATTGTGTGAATGATTGGGGTAGTCTTTATACGTAATTCCTTTAAAAATACCGGTTCTGGCCTTTTTGATGCTTGTAATGTTCTCTCCGTCAATAAAAACTTCCGCATCCGCGATCACAATGCTGGTGCCGGCCTGTTTCAGGTCCTGAAAACGGACGATGTCGACTTCAAAACGGGCCACCTTGTTGTGGGGGCGAATCTGGCCGTTGAACACAATTTCTTCACAGCCAAGCGCCCTTCCGGCCCCCAGGGCACCGCTCCAGACACAGTAAAAACCCATCAGCTGCCAGACAGCGTCCACGCACAGGCATCCGGGCTGTACCGGATCTCCCGGGAAATGACACTGAAAATACCAGGCATCCAGCCGGATATCCTGCTCGGCCACGATCTTTCCCCGGCTGCCCTTTTTTTCAATGGAGATAATGCGGTCCATCATCAGAAAAGGCGGCGCCGGCAGGCGGGCGTCAAAATCCTTGGGAGGATCTTCAATTATCCGGCCGTATGAAAATGCCAGCAGCTGTTCAAAATCAAAATGATCCTGTTTTAAGAATTCGTTATATTTCATTATTTTATCTTTTTTCCTGTCGTGTTTTTCGTGATATGTTTTCATTCCTGACGAATCGAAAAATTCTGGCGGCAAAGTATAAAAGTTTACATTCAAGGCGCGCAAATCCTGAGGAACGAGGCGTACGAATGTACGTTGAGTGACGAAGGATGAAGCGTAACGCAGAATTTGGACTTTTTACGAAGCCGTCATGCGATTCGCTCGCCGCCATCTACGCAAATTAGGGAACCATTGATCCATGCCGCTTCATCCTGGCACAGCAGAAATATGACATCTGCCACATCTTCCGGTGTTGTCAGGCGTCCGAAAGGATTTCGCAAGGCGGCGTTTGCCTTGATATGACGGTTTCCGGGAATTGCCTGCAGGGCGGCTGTATCGGTTACCCCGGCTTGAATCACATTTGAGCGGATGCCGTACGGGGCAAATTCGACAGCCATGGCCCGGGAAACCGATTCCAGAACTGCCTTGGCTGCGGCAACCGCCGCATATCCCTTCCATGCCACGGCGTTGCCTTCGCTGGTCAGGCTGAGGGCGCGCGCATCTTTTGCAAACAAATGCCGGTTGAATATATCCTGCACCCATTCCACAATATTGGATCCCATGGCTTGAATGGTATGGGCAAAATCATTTTTATCCAGAAATTGGCTGTTGTTGTATTCGGGCGGATCAACCAGTGTGTACAGAGAATCAGCCCCGCCAGTAAACGAATTATCTACAATCTGATCAATAAGTTGCGCAGAAGTTCCAGCCTCCTTGGCGATTTTTCCCCGGATCGACTTTGGAGCGCCGGAAGCATGATATGGGGCCAGCAATTTAAGATTTCCAAATGCAACCGCATGTAAAATCATTCTGATGCGTCCGTTTTTTCCTAATTCTTCAGTCAGCGTATCAAGCACTTTTGTTCTTCCGTCTGAGCAAAGTGCATCCAGATTAAAGGTTAAAACGTTAACACCGGTTGACTTTAATTTTTCAAAATCTGGTGTAATCCGGGACATGGCACCCCGCCGATCCCGGTGCACAATACAGAGGTTCATGCCATGGGCTGCGAGTTTTTTGGCGGTTGCCAAGCCAAATCCGCTGGATCCGCCGATAATAATCGCCCAGAAATCAGGATTAAATTTCATCATTGCTTTTCCTTAGGCAAATGTGCGTTTTGCGGCTGAAAGTGTTGTGATGGACTGGCATGTGATGCCGATACTCCTGAAAAAATTTCTTAAGGGTCGATTCGGGCCGATCTCATATATCAGCTCTGCTTTTTCGACCAAAGCCTGCATATTGTCCCGCCAGTTGACCGAATTGCTGATCTGGGACACCAGTTGTTCGATAATCTTTGCCGTATCGTTTGAGTGAAACCTGCCGGTAAAATTCGATGTGACTCTGTCGGCGTTTTCAGGGGTCAGTTTTGCGGAAAAGGAGTTCAAGACATCCCTGAAAGTATCTCTGATGGTATTCATAAACCGGCTGTGAAATGGTGCGCTGACATTTAATGGAACAAACCGGATTGACTGGTCTGTCTGGTTGCTTGGGACGACGGACATTTTCTGGAGGCGCTCTTCAGCGGTCACCATGCTGTCGGCCTGTCCGCTGATGACCACCTGACCGGCGGAATTAATGTTGGCAACATCCATGGGCAGGCCTTCTAAAGTTTGACGAATCATGTCAAGGTCCAGGTTTTCGGCAATAATCGCCGCCATTGCGCCGGTGCCGGGGGGGGTGGCCTGCTGCATCAGCTGTCCCCGGGTTTGAACCGCGCAAAGTGCTTCGGAAAACGGCATGGCATCTGCGGCAACCAGGGCTGTGTATTCACCTAAGCTGTGTCCTCCGAAATAATCCGGAGTAAACTTATATAATGACTGAATTCCCCGAAGCATGGCAATTTCCGTGGTGAGAATGCACGGCTGTGCGTATTCGGTCAGGTTGATTTTTTCATCCTCACCAAAACAAAGGGCTGCAACATCCCATCCCAGGGCTTGTGAAGCTTCCGCGTATGTTTCCCGGCTTGTTCTGATATTGTCGTAAAAATCTTTTCCCATACCGTGTTTTTGAGTTCCCTGTCCGGGAAAAACAACTGCTGTTTTGGTTTTGCTCATGATCTTCTCCTTGGGCCTTCCTGAGTTTTCTCAGAATTTTTTAATCTTTTTTTGGTGAGCTATAAATATAAAGCGCTATTTGTAAAATACAATACTGAGTTTTATAGTATCGAATTATGATACTTATCGTATCGCCCATATCCGCACCGCCAAAATTTTCTGTGTATGACATTAAAATTGTCTTTTGTCCGGCCGGGTTGTTTTGAGCAAATTAATGTATTGTTTCATTTCAATTCGCATGCCAAGAATTGAATTTTGTTTAATTAGCTGATTTAGTTGTTTTATTTAAAATTTAAGGTTTGGTCTGTAGCGGAATGTTCGGAAGGGGTAATCATTTTATGTATAAACACTGTACATGGGGTGGATGCTTTTGGGGGAACAGCGCAGCCATATATCAAAAGATTCAGTTGGAAGAGTTACTCTGCTTGCGGGTAGAGCGGATTAAGTCGGTTCAGGTCCTTAAATTATTTATAACCGATTTTCAGGCGCTGGGTATAACTTTCATCAATTCCCAATGCCTGGCTGACTTTGATGTCCTGCTTGACCAGGACAGAAAGATAGTTTCCGGCAATCCATTGCCTTTCCTCGGCCCAATAGCCATTGTCCGCTTTTTGCTCCAGAATTTTATTGGCGGTTAATGTCAGTAAAATAGCCTGATATGCCTGGAAAGAAACGCACTCGATGGGCAGGGCAGCCCATTCATAAACTATATCCAGCGGTTGTCTTGAGTTATCGGTTTTGTATGCCCGGTAAAATGCCGGGTCTTCGGGGGTGAGCGTTTGTCTGGCCAGAAAATTGAATTTATTAAATACGTTAATGGTCTTGGATGGTCGATAGACAGCGGCAATTAAAATAAATCCGTCAGAATTTGCCGTGTCAATGCTGGTCATTAAATAGTTTTGAAAATCATTTACGCCCCGTGATTTTAATATATCCTGCAGGGCTCGGCTGGCGGTCTCCATGTTGTCAAAAGCCTGACCGGTATTGCCGTCGGTTGGAATATTTTCAAAAGCAAATTTATATGCGGTGTCATAGATGTCTTCAAGAGAGACGGCAGCATTTGAATTTTTTAATTCCTCGTTAAGTGCCTGCAAAGAAGTTTTGGAATAAACAAAATACGGAAGCGCCGGTGCTCCGGCATGAATCCCTTTGGCAAGCTGATTTGTTTCAAGGGGAATAAAAAGGGCGTGCGC